>DTTI01000026.1:4452-41022 GCA_012964825.1 Candidatus Neomarinimicrobiota bacterium | reverse complement strand
ACGTCCAGATCACCGTCATTATCAAAATCCGCCAGCGCCATACCGTGTGAAATGTTTTCTGAGGTGAAACCCCACTCTTCTCCAACCTCCTCAAATGTCAAATCACCGCTGTTCCTGAAAATGAAATCCCTTGTTGCTAAGCGCCCATAGGCAAACACCTCGCTCTGGAGTTGACTGTATCTTGTCTGGATCATTGTTTTCAGACCCAGCTGCACATCCGCATCCATGGCATCATAATAGTGCCCTGTCACCACTAAAATATCTTCGTAACCGTCCAGGTCAACATCCAAAAAATGAGGCGACCAGGACCATTCCGAAGCTTGTACATTCCCATACTGTGCAATTTCTGAGTAACTGTTGTCCCCGCGATTTAAAAACAGGGTGTTCCGCATATACTGGGGACGGTTATCTATTTCTCCTACAGAGACTGGCGTCGTCAGCATGGGACCCATCTGGGTTTTCCGGCGTTTATGGCTCCGGCTAAGCATTTCCACCACAAAAAAGTCCATGGTTCCGTTTCGGTCAATATCGGCGAAATCGATTCCCATGGAGGCGGCACTGGTATTCCTGATAGCCAACTTAGGCATCAAGGAAAATTGGCCTTCACCGTTATTAATCCAGATTCGGTCAGGGCTTTCAAAATCATTACAGACATATAAATCAGGATCTCCGTCATTATCAAAATCCTGAAAGCGAGCCGTTAAACCCCAGTCTGTATAATTTTCTTCAATGGGATCACCGTTACCATCCGTAAATCGACCATCGGTGAGTTGTTCCCGAATAAACCGGCCAGTGCCATCGTTAGAAAAGAATAAATCCGCTTCAGCATACTCGAAACGTTCTAATCGACCTCCCCGGACGTTCAGGATAAAATGATTCCTGAACTCAGGTAGTATCTCCCAGCCATCTTCAGTTTGACGGACAGTCATATCGAAGGTTCTTTCATTTGCAGGATAAATATCCCGCACAGAGCGTGTCTTGTCATTGGCCATATACAAATCAAGATCACCGTCCCCGTCCACATCAGCCAGCGCCATGGTGGTGGCACCAGTATTCGTCATGAATCCCACCTCTTTGGTCACTTCATCGAATCGGCCTGACCCATCGTTTAAAAACGCCGCATTCGGGCCTCCCAGTGCCGTCACCAGCAGATCGAGATCACTGTCGCCATCAATGTCCGCAAAAACAGCACCAGTGGAAAACTGATCCGCACAAGCGACACCAGCTCTCTCAGTAATATCTTCAAACGTCCACCCGCCCAGGTTGCGGTAAAGGACGTTGGGACCCTCTGTCCTGCAAAAATAAACATCGGTAAATCCATCACCATCTACATCACCAGTTGCAACACCTGCTCCATTAAGTAAATGCCTGTTTTTTGTAATGTTTTCCTTACTAACGAAATTTTGAAACTCGATTCCTGTTAAATCCCCGGATATTTTTTCCAGACCCGAATGCACCCCTTTTGGTGAAAGCCGTTTCCAGCGGAAACCTTCATCTGAATACCATGAGACACTATTACATTGAAAATGAAAAAAAATAGGGAGAACAAAGAATATCCCTCGTTTAACCTTATTCATTTCTATCTTCCAAGGAAAGGAACACGACTTTTCAGTACTAAAATTTTTGTATGGAAGCTTGCAAGTCAAATTTCAAGTCGTCGGCACACTGCTTGAAATATTTCTTTCGCGAGGGCGTCATGGCCAGTTTTTTCCAATCACTCATTGGGCCAAGCCTAACAAGAACTTCGCCTGAAAATTTTACAGTATTCATAACACGATTAGAACTTTCGTCACGCATTTTCGGTCTCGCCTCTAAAATAAGACGTGTTTGAACATTTGAAATTTCCAGGTCCATTTCATCATCCAGTGGTTTGTGGTCTTTCCATTCAGTCTCAATGTAAAGTCGTGTGCCATAATCTTCATATCTATAAACTATGTAATGATACCTGTTCAGGATTCTTCTAGCACTACTTTGAAAGTTGACGGATGACCCTTCTCCAACAACCGCCATGTGCCTGTTTGGTTTTGTAAGCCCCCCCGAACCGGCGCAGGTGCTTATAACAAGACAAATCAGGGAGATCAATATTATTTTCAGAGGCTCACCATTATTAATCATCTTATTTCCCCATAAAATGAAGAGAGGGGTCCTATGACCCCTCTCCAATTTAAATATAAGATCTGTAAAAGGCTTCTACGCCTATACAGTTTTAACGAGGCACATGAGGCCCATAGTATTCACGAGGAGTTTTCGGATTACCAGGTGCACCGTGGCAGTCAGCTGTTGCGCATCCGCCAAAGGAATAGAGTTCCAATTGAAGAACACCTAACTCTTTGGCCGGAACCGGGTGATCATAAGCTGTATTTTTTGTGAGATCGCCCCAGCCCCGAATATCGTAGAATTCAACACCAGCACCGCTCAAGGCAATTTCCATCATTTTATTGTACTTAAGCATTGCCCAAAGAGTACCATCGGAGACAGGACCATCAATTGGGCCCATAACATCACTGATACTACCTACCGCTGTTCCAACAGAAGAGGGATATCCACCCAAATCCGCATGATATTTATCAATAATAGCTGCGGCAGCATCGCCATTACCAGCATGAAGCTCAGCCTCGGCACGAAGCATGTCCATCTCAGCAAGGGTCATAATAGGAATGGGATCCGTATATCCACCGGATGCAAAACCAGCATAACGATGAAAAGAATACCGTGAGAAATGATAGGTCCCTCGGTTCGCACGGAAGGGTGAACCACCCCGTGTCCCAGCATAAAGACCTTCCTCCTCAGCATCATCCTTGTAACCTGTTTCCTGCTTTTCGGCAAAAGTTACGTTGCCCGCAGCTACGCGTTTATCACTGATATCCATAATGAACTCAGCTCTCAACTGAACATCTGTGGCCAACCAGTCCTTATATCCATCAGAAGCATCAGCGCCACCGATAAATTTGTAATCCATCCGTGCCCAGGAACCACCGCGATCATTGTGGAATTCCTGGCCAGAGTGAACCCAGTTATTATAACCATCACCATGTGGCGCAAAAGTTTCAGTAATACCCTTGGAAACATGGTTCTTCACGGAAGACCAACTAACGGCAGTACGCTCAGCCGGAGTTCTTGCCACCTGGGCAAGATAGCGGGCTATGAAAGAATGAGCCAGTTTGGAAACGTCCTCATTGGTCTGGGTAATGCCGTTCCACCAGCCGTCCATGGTAAATGAGTTGGCATCGGCAAGGGCAGCAGCAGCTTCCAGTTGAGAAATAGCCGCAGCCATAACTTCACTGTAAGGTTTCAATTCCAATACATCCGTGGCCAAGTCCACTGTCTCATCATAAATGAATGCCTGATCATAGAAGCATGCCAACAGACCATGGGCCATCCCCTGGATTAGTTTAGCGAATGTTTCCATTCTTTTATTGTCAGCACCGCCATCTCCAACCTGCATGCCATCAGCCAGGGCATTCAAACCATCATTGGCTGATGAAATTGCCCTGTACATGCGATACCAGTTGTTTTCGACAGCATAGGAGTATGTATAACTTGTTGTGTTCGGAATTGCTACACGGGGCTCCGAGGAGCTAAGTTTCATCATCGCGTTACCCCACGAACAGCTCATAACATCTGATGAAACGAGCAAATGCTCATAACCGCCATAATCATGGGCCGCGAAATAACTGACAGCAGCCCCTCTAACCAATGCTTCCACATCAGAAGGGCTTCCCAAAGCACGTACCTGGTCAGGCTGGTTTAAGTTCTCAGTATCCAGGAAACTCTCATCCTGGCAAGCTGTGAACAACAACATGCTCAGCACCAACGATGCTGTTAGGGCGCTATTAAAATTGTTATTGAATTTCATATTATTCTCCTTTAACTCAGAATTAGAATTCAATTGTAAAAACACCGGTGATGGTCCGGAAGTTCGGATAGCCGAAACCGTCATAACGGGCTATTACAGCCGAGCCAAGATCGAAATCGCCACTACGGCCAACTTCAGGGTCATAACCTGAGTAGTTAGTCCAAGTCAACAGGTTCCGACCAATGACACCCACAGAAACCTTACTAATGGCCCCACCGAGCATATTCTGCAACTGATTCCTGTTTAGCGAATACGTCACAGAAAGCTCCCGGAGCTTGAAGAATGAACCGTCTTCTACAAAGTGGCTATTGGTCGCATCCACATCATAAAGCGTGGCATAATAGAGGCCGGGTTTTTTGTCGCCTTCGCTCTTTCCAGCCTGATCCACAATACCCAACTTCAGCTCACGAAGGCCCCACTGGACTGTATTGTTATAAATGTTTCCTCCAACCTGGCCATCAAGAAGGGCGTACACCTCGAACCCGCCGAAACGGAGCGTGTTGGAAATACCCATATCGAAATCAGGAATGGTTTCACCCAATTTGACGAAAATACCAGTATCATCCGCACTCTTATCAATCTGTTTTATTGGGATGCCCCATTTGTAACCATCATCTGAGGTCGTTCCCCACAGTTCCTTGGATATACCGTCCTGCCAGGTGTTGCCGGAGCCGACCCAGACAACATAACCGTCATCGTTGGTAACAAACTCACCGGCGTTAGATTCATCAGGAAGATCAGCTGTGTTTTCGACCCACTTGGCACCCCACAGGGCTCCCATAGTTTCACCCTCTTTAATATAGAAAGGATTTCTAGTGTAGGGAGCAATGTCCAGCTTTGAAATCACTGACTTTATTTGAGTGTAATATGTCAGACCCATTTCCCAGCTGAATGACGGCGTGTTCACAAGTGACGCACTCACTTCAGCTTCAAAAGACTCATTATCCAAAGTCCCGGCATTCTGCCACTGATTGCTGTATCCGGCATATCCAGGTAGAGGAACATAAAGAATCTGATTCTCAGTGGTTGAATTTACGTACGTGGCTGAGATGCTAAACCTGTCCATAAGGATGGCATCAAAGCCCATTTCTGTCTCAGTCGATAATTCGGGGATAAGGCCTTTGTTACCCAGGTTCCCCTTAGACACAACACCACCAGAGACGCTCCAGGTTTCAAACCTTGCGCTAAAGTTTGGGCGCGATCCGGCTGTCCCCGTTGTAAAACGAAGCTTGAATTCGTTGAACATTGGGAGAGGTACTAATTCTGTAAGCCGCACAGCTGTAGCAATTCTGCTGTAATTGTGCCACCGCTCTTCCCCACCAAAAAGCGAACTTCCTTCTTTCCTGAAAAAGGCATCAACAATTACAGCGTCATTGTAATCAAGCATGACACCGCCCATATTACTGATACCTCGAACATCCTGTTTCCAGGAGCCAATATAAACTTTATCACTGGCAGCAACTCCGAGACTTCGGACACCACCTACAGCAAATTTGCGACCGTCAGCATCAAAGCCATCGGACTCCGTCTGTTCAAACAGGGTGGACCCCGTAACCTTTGCCGTAATGTTACCAAATTCCCGGGTGGCCATGAACTTTAGGTCACCGTTCAATCCCATGTCGGCAGAAGTGGTTTTAATGTAACGGCCGTCTACGGCTGTCCCACCACCACTGATATTTGTAAAGCCGATAGGATAGAAGGAGTCGTAATTCTGGTTTGCCCGATCGTAACTGAGACTACCTGTCACGTGGGCCCAATCCACGGGATTCCAACGAAGACTAAAGCTACTCATAACTCTGCGATTGAAATTGTCTCTATCATTGTATTTCAAAAAGTAGAGAGGATTCTCTTCCACAGACGCAGGGTCAGGCTGGATGTAGACTCTGTCTGTTTCAGGATCGATCATAGTTAGATCAGCATCCGGCGCCATAAACGTAATGGCATAAAACCCGCCAAAAGTACTGCCAACAGCATCTCGCTCTGATTGACTAACCATAGTACTAAAACCGATATCCAGGCTATTTTTGAATTTGTGATCAACATTCACCGTAACACTCTGGCGACCATATCCACCTATATCAGAAAGGATGCCTTCCTTATTCAGGTTGCCAATGGCAACTGAGAAGTTTGTGCTCTCCATATTTCGGCTGACAGTAAGTGTCTGATTAACTTCATTATTCTCCCTGAAGAAACGTCTCATATTGTCAAAGCCGTCTCCAGACAGCGATATCTTTGCGTCGCCGACTTCACCTGTAGCTACATATTTATATGGATTGTCATAGAATTCAATACCCGGAACATTGTTCCAAACGTCCGACTGGCGCCCAGAAGTTGCACGGGGATCTACAACATCACCGTTTCCATCAATGAATTCACCGGAAGAGTTCTGTAGATAGGCATGAGAGCGATTTACATCCAAAGCTTTGGGGAGATCATTCCTACCATATTCGCTACGAAACTTGATCTTGGTCTGGTTCAGGGCCAGTCCACTGCCACGTCTTGTTCTGATCTGGATTACGCCGTTTGCAGCTCGGGCACCGTACATGGAGGCACCGGCCGCTCCTTTAACAACCTCAATACTTTCAATGTTATCACCAGGAATATCTGCCAGGGGAGAACCACTCACAGATGGATCAACAATAACACCATCTACAATATAAAGTGGGTCCTGAGACCGGCCAGAAGCATTAATGCTTGTGGGGCCTCTCAAAAGAACTGAAGGAGAGTCACCAGGTTGGCCACCACCCTGAACAACTTTTACACCGGAAACTTTTCCATAGAGTGCTGAGGCCGGAGAGCTAGCAGGTACACGCTCAAGCATTTCACCACTTATCTGACCCGTTGAGAGGGGAGATTTGGTACGAGGCGTGGCATCCACCAAGCCCGTTACAATCACAGCCTCCATTTCAAGGACATCTTCATCAAGAGAGAAATCTTGGGTTATGGAACCAGCGGAAAGAGTAACACTCGCGGTATTAGCAAAGTAACCAATGAACCGGGCTGTTACCTCTGCCTCCTGACCGGAAGCAGGGACGGTAAAGCTGTAGTTACCATCTATATCCGTTGCACCACCATAGTTAGTATTTTCAACAACTACGTTAGCACCCGGCAGAGGATCGCCAGACTGCGCATCCGTGATATTACCCGAAATGACAGCATCCTGCGCCGACAGACCGGCCACAAGAAAGACTGTTAAAAATAATGATGATACCAATCGAGATTGATTCATAATCGACTCCTTAGTCTTCAAATGTTTGCAATTATACACAAGTTCTCCACAAATCGTAAGACTAGTGAATTTAGGGTTGTTTAATTTGATGGCAATGATTTTTTTATTTTTCTTATAACTTTAGTGTATTCGGAGAGATTTCAGAGAAAATATTTTCCGTTATCTCAATCTCCATGAAGAAATAATCTCTTGATGTTGTGAGCTGCCCTAAAATAGCTTATAATGAATGCGAAGAGTCAATTTGTTTTAAGAAAATGAAAGAAAAATAAAGGAGTTAATATGCGCAAGACAATGTCCATCATTTTCACTGTAAGCCTTTTATTTTTATGTGGCTGTGCCACCACATCAGTAACCACACCAGTCCCCGTTGAACAAAAAGCAAAACCAACGCAAGAAGCAGATGTGGGTGTAAAAATGATTGAGATTGCCGGTGGACACAAGGTGTGGACCAAGAAAGTGGGTGATAACGAGAACATAAAACTGCTTTTACTGCACGGCGGCCCCGGGGCATCCCACGATTATTTCAAATCTCTGGATAAATATTTTCCGCAGGAAAGACTGGAATATTACTACTACGATCAGTTTGGATCTCATAACAGCGATTCGTCAACAAATCCAGTGGACTGGACGATAGAACGTTTTGTAGAGGAAGTGGAGACGGTGCGAAAAAAATTGGGTCTGGACCCATCAAACTTTTTCCTGTTGGGTCACTCATGGGGAGGAATCTTGGCCATGGAGTATGCTCTGAAATACCAAGAAAACCTAAAGGGACTCATCATTTCAAATATGATGGCAAGCATTCCTGATTATAACGATTATGCTGAAAAAGTGTTGGGACCGCAAATGCCCCCTGAGATCCTTTCAGAGATAAAGGAGCTGGAGGCCAATAAAGAGTACGACAATCCCCGCTATATGGAACTCCTCATCCCACACCATTATGAGCACCATGTTCTCCGGATTCCGGTTAATGATTGGCCTGAGGAAGTGAACGAGGCTTTTGCAAACATTAACCAAGACATGTATGTCGCCATGCAGGGTCCCAGTGAATTTGGTGCTTCAGGTTTACTGGAATTTTGGGATGTTAAAGATCGTCTGGCTGAGATTAAAACGCCAACATTGGTAATTGGTGCAACCCATGATACGATGGACCCAGACCATATGGAATGGATGTCAAAAGAATTGCCAAATGGTTCATTCCTGCTTTGCACAAATGGTAGCCATTTGGCAATGTGGGATGACCCGGATTCCTATGCCAAGGGAATTATCTCCTTCCTAAAGGACAATGAATAAGCAACCTAAAGACTGTTGTTATCTTAAATAGCCCCGCCATTGCTCATTGCGGAGCTCATCCCTTTTGGTAGAGTGAACTAATTCATAGTCCCCAAAGCCAAAACGGTTTATATAAATAAATTCCACCCCACTCTCAATTGAATGATAACGCCAAATTTCATATGGCTTACTTTCCCCAGCGCTGGGATACCTATCAATTTCGTCTGGTGGACCATACAAAATATAGATGCGACCCCGATCTGAACGCCATCCTTTCTTCCCCATTGATTGGTATCGCTCGTTAGTTTTCTCCACCCGTTCCAAATAATCCGCACGCCTGATTGGTCCGTGCCTGCTCTCTCCATTTTCCACATTAACCCAAAATTCTGCTAGAAACTTACGCTTTTCATCTTCAGAGATGATTTCTGCAAAGGCTTCAATTTCTCCTTCGGTTGCGAGATATCTTGCTTGCTGAAATTCTTCAGTAAGCCGCTCCTCGGACAGCCCAGCCAACTCCATCTCCTGGAAAACAGGGTCAGTTAAAGATGGCACCTGTAAATGTGGATTATATACATAGAACGTTTTCTCTGCCTTGGCTATTTCCTGTGAACTATCATCTAAAACCAAAACATGAAACTGATATCGCCCAGAGAAAATCGATGTCACGTTTGTTGTACCGACTTCTATAGCATCTCTGGCACCAAAATTACGTCTCTTTGATGCCTCGCGTATCACTTCTCCATCAGGATCTATGATAAGTTGCTTAACCGTGTACGTTTTTACCGGGTCCAAATTGTACAGTTCCACATAGTGAAAAACCACCGGGCGGGCTGTAACTCCAAAAACCAGCGTAGGATTTGGGACAACTTCTAATGAGTTTTTAAAGAAAGGATCGTCTCTCTTTTGAGATGATTTAATGGTGCTGCAAAGTTCCAAATCGCTACACCACGCCCCAGCCGGATAAGGATTCGCACTGATATTGAAACTAACACTGTCCCGGCGCGATGGAGCAAGTGAGTCATTAGCAACTACTTCCAGGGTATAATCGCCAAATGGGACAGCATACCCAGCCTGGGTAACAAACGAAAAGCGAGATGTTGCCTCTGTACTATCCGCTGCATCGACTTGTAACGATGATCGTTCATCAAATAGATAGGTGTTCGTCTCATTGTTTTTCAAGCGCATCCGAAGTTGCACACCGGTACTATATTTTTCTCCCAACCAGCGGTAAGTAAGGAGGTATGGATAAAACGCATAGTAGATTTCCAGGTAAGCATTCTCATTATCGTACCGGAATTTTGCGTAGTCCAGGTTCAATCTGAAGGATTTGGGCGGGGTGATGTCCTGAGCCAGAATTTCACCAATGGAGAACCCAGCAAAAACAAACGAAAAAATAAGTTTCTTAACAGTCAATCGTTGTCCTTTCCGCTAATTTGAAATGAGGTTTGCCAGCAGTCGATACGCCCCAGGATGAATGTTCATCCACTGATGGCCAAGAGCTAAATCAACATAAGTCTGTTTACCCTTACCATCTGCTGACACAACAATAAGTGCTTCTCCCGAATCAGCTACCCGCACCGGAAGCTCAGCGCTCTTCAGGGCGCTGCCAGAAACAATATTGTAACCCCTTGAGTAAAGCCATCCATTCCAATCTTGTGAAGCAATCAGATTGGGTTGTTTTAGAAGTGTGTGCGTTGAGCTCAATTTAAGTTCAATCTTCTCGTCGTATTGTACTGTTGGAGTCAAGTTCATCCCAGACCAAAGTGGTGCATCATTCCAAGTAACAGCATCTTGCGCAAAAACAATTAAATGACCTCCCTTTTTCACAAAATTAACCATATCTTTCTTCAAATCCTTTATTTTGGGCTTCAAAGATAGTGCTCGCCTGTCAACTAAGAGAACATCGAGTAAAGCAGTTTGCCTTGAAAATGATTTGTCCAAGCGAATAGAGGAAAAATTGATGTTCAATCGCCGAAGCGCATTAGCTAACGGGCTGTTCTGTAATCCTGTGATGAATCCAATTCTCTTGGACGTATCAACCTTTGCATCGAATTTTCTTGCAGCAAAATTCCCCACCTGAGTATAACCAATCTTTAGTGGGATTAGATATGTTCCAACGTCAGGCCTGCCGGTCCAGAAAATGCGAAGTGTGTCAAGATGTGAGTCATTTTTATTGCTTAATCTAAATCTGCTCTCATTTGAATAAGCAAGTGGACCGTCGGCTTTGATCACATCTGCCACCCCATCTCTAGAAATGTTCGTTAAACGAAAAACAACGATCTCACCAGGTGTCATCCTAACGATGGGTGATAAAATCTCGATCGCCACCTTCGGGGAAAAAGTAAACTCTACAGTACTGCTGTATATAAAACTTTCTTCTTTTGTCAGTCCTTGATGAAGTATGAAAAATTTAAAAGGTTCCCCCACGGTCGAAGAGTTGAACTCATAGCGTCCAGGCGGGTAGGTATAGTCAATGCCTTCAGGGGTAACTAACGGATATTTTTTTTCCAATTCCAAAGGAATCCTTGATGCCACATCTTCATTAATAATCCACCCTTTATCAGCACTAGGGAAATATATATGTGTCTCCCCATCATCAGCCACGCCTTTCAAACTGTTTATTGTGAGAAAGGTCAACTGCCGGTCTGTAAGCATTCTATCGCTGATGGAATACTCCACCTCCACTCCCAGCAGGGCACATCGAAGTCTTTCAAGCCCCTTTTTCCAACGCAACAAAGTTTCTTGTTCACGGACCTTCAAATCATAAGTACGCGTAAGATAAAAACTGACTGAGTCCAAGACGGCTACCAGTGATTTTAATACGTCACCACGGTCTCCTTGGGCTGTTGCTTCCGTCAGTTTTCGTATTGCGTGACCTGTCCGGCTAAGACGTTTTGAAGGGGACGTTGATAACCCCTCATCAAGTTTCTTAATTTGTTGGGGTGAAGTTGTATATGCAAGGTGGTATGATGGTTCGTAGCCTCTCAGCCAGGTATTTCGCTGAATGGCCAAAGATCTGTATTTGGCTGCAGCTTCTTTCCCAACTTTACGATATGTTTTTTTCCAAAACTTGTGACGCTCATCAGCTGGAATTAAGACCCCATTTTCTTTACCACTATCTACAAAAAGGTGCTCTACAAATGGACTTTTCTTTGCTGTCGTGATCAAATCGGCATACAGTATCTCCCACTGATGGTTTTTTCTGTCACCTGCCCAATCGCGAGCTAAGAGCACTACGTCGGGCCTAAATTGAGAAAAAAGCTCCACAAGACCCGCCTGGAGTTGATCGGCAGGCCATAATTCCCTAACTCTTGTTGAATCCCTGGCTGACGCAATATGAGGCATATTAAGAAAATGTACTTGACCTCCCAGATATGCCAACACATCTGCTGCTTCTTCTCTTCGAGTCTTAGCAAGATAGGGGGGGTATTCACCCCGGATATCGCTTTCTCCCCCCTCCCCATTTGTGATATAGGCACCCATAATTTTTGCTCCTAGTCCAAGACGGAAATATGCTAAACCAGAAAGATCTTCCTGGCCAGGTTGCATCGAAATGGATAGAACTTTGAGATTTCTGCGCAGGTCAATGGAGCTCTGGTAAATCGCATTTCGACCTGTTTCCGGAAAGTAGGACTTACTAGCCACATCTTTCTGACAAGAAAGAAAAAATAGTAAGATAATGAGAAGAGAAAAATATATAGATTTTCGAGCACTCATTAAACATTTAAACATAAGCGTATGTTTGCCTAGGTCACAAAAGAAAAGCTGCCTCTAAAGAGACAGCTTTTCACTCATAAATAACCTCTAGTTGGAGACTTAGAATCCGAGTCTTAAGGAAATAACCGAGTTATTATCAAAGTACTCGACCGATCTCCAGGCATAATCCAGCATAAAATTGATCCCAACCAACTCGTAGTATAAACCAAACCCAACAGTAGGACCAAAAATATGCTCATCCAGCGCACCTTTTGTGGCAAACTCCATGCCACCACGACCAAACAAAGATGCCTTCTGAACGTTCATGCTAATTTCACTGCCTACGCGGAAGGAATTGAGAGCCAAGTTATTGTTTACAAAAGCACCGCTAGTGGTCAAGCCCATACCCTCACCTAGTGACATGTCGTATGTTACGCCAATTTCGACCACGGATGGTAACTGAAAGGATGCCGGTTCAAGACTGTAGTACTGTTCCGCGCGTCGTCCTTCGGAGGAAGTGGCTCTGCGCAATAGACCAGTACCTTTAAAGGCAACCTCGGGACCGAAGTTTTTCATGGCAACACCCATGTCAAGACCAGAAATCCCACCGATGGAATGATATTGCACGCCAAGATCCACGGCAACTGCCGAGCCTTGTACCCTACCCATTTTCTCTGAGACTACTTTAATGGTGGCACCAGCATTCGCCCGGTCGCTGAACGCTATAGCATAGCTCAGTCCCGCAGTAATAAAGGCAGGTGAGAATGTTCTACCTCCATCACCTTCAGGATCGTCATGTGAAGTCATGGAGATATCACCGAAATCCAAAGATCTGATGCTGACAGCCACTACGCCCAAGCGGCCAAAGGAGGCCCCTATAGCACCGTAGTTTAGATTGATGTCAGCAAGGTAGGACAAAGAGGAAAAGATTGCCTCGGCAGAACTGCCAAGACGAGCAAGACCGGCGGGATTCCAGTGAATGGCTTCAACACCTTGAGTGACTGCGATGCTCGCACCTCCCAAGGCCATGTCCCGCGCCCCAACAGGGATCAAAAGCTCTGTTGCAGCTGAACTACCGATCCTTCTGTTACTAATATCCTGATCCTCGTCCATGGTTCTACCAACCTCGGTCACCTGCGCATCAAGGCTACTGACCATAACCAACGCTACCAAGAGGAAGACCGCTGGAAGGAATCTAAATCTATTTTTCATCGTGCTCTCCTTTTCAATTCTCTAGATAAATCTTAAGACGCTTCAGCATGGTATTAATAAATATCAAGCATCTCTTTCTCCTGAATGATTGCTATTTTCAGTATCTTGGCAACCTCTCCACCAGAAGGCATTACCATTTCAACATGTGCAAGGTACATACCGCTGGCCACAGGAATGTTCTGGAAATTCAGTAGAGGCCACTGCAGGAACTGAGATTCATCGTCCTTGTCCAGTTTCGCCACTAACTGACCGCCCAGATTAAAAATTCTAATGGTCGCTTTGGGCGGCAGATTATTAAAAGTAACAAATCTAGCCATACGAGTAACCTCTGCAGGGTTAAAAGCATAGTACGGGTTCGGAAATACATTTACCCGCTCTGCGCTGATTTTTTCCTCTCCTCCACCTGTTGTTGGAGCTGGAGAGGCGAAGCTGTAAATATCACTGGTTGTGATAACAAGATTGGGTATAAGCGTTAATATGCCATCGTCCGAGAAAAACGGACGACCTCCACGATCTTTTAACCAGAGAGCCCACAGGACTGGCCCACCATCTATATCGACCTGAGCCATGAAATCCTCGGCATCCGTGTCAGCATCCCATGAAGCACCCTCATCATAATCTGAATCGAGAATCCAGATATAGTTCCAGTTGTGATCAATGGGGGGATCTGCATCGGCGTCGGAATAGTGCATATTCCAGAGACCATTACCGTCTCTATCGCGGACGACAGTGTTGAGTTGCCGACCATTGACATCATAGGCTGAGAAGGGAACATCAATAATACCATTAAAATTCCCGGCGCCCCATGTTGTATATGTAGCAGCTTTTGAAGCATTTGGGTGAGATGTATCCACAGTGTAGTCCTCACCAGGCCCCACCGTCCCCTCAAGGATATTCGCCAATCGAAACTCTACCTGCACGAAATTTGCCGGTGGAACATTAGAGCCAGTGAACATGGGGCCCAGATAGGCACCTCCGTATAACAGTTCACCACCTCCGGCTCCCGAAATCCAGCGAACTCCCGTTCCCGATCCACCGGTGTAATCCCAATCTTTTCCTTGAAGAGCTGGGCCGGATACCTGCACGAAAACACCATCAGCAAGGGCATAATCACTGTCACCGGTAAAGTTCTTTTGATCAGACAAGACAACCTCGTTGTCTGTCGTATTTGTGATCTTATATACGTTCGCAACGCCACCCCCTGAAGAGTCTGTAAAAGTAATCTCGTATGTAGAGCCCGTACTCGCTCCGGGATCAACAACTGTGGGAATAATAACACCGTCGCTCGAACCCGCAGCCTGTACTACATCGAGGATATCGCCATATGAGGTATTAAAGACTGTTCCAAACGGCTTCTGTGGGACAACAGTAATGATCTCCGGAGACGACTCCAGAGATGCCGGGATATATCCCGCTTCCGATGCTGCCGAGTATGCCGTTACAGCTATATAATACTCCTGGCCGTTGTTCAGTTTATCTACGTCTTTAACATGATCTCGATCAAAGACAAAGAACCGCTTTACACCGGCGTTGGACCCAAATTGAACAGGCTTAAGCAGAATCAGTCCAGACGTAGCGTCGAATCCCTCATCAAGAATGACGGTGGGATCGGTTGCAAGATCATAGGTCACAATACGTTTCGCATCGCCAATAGTGGAATTCCCTCTGGGCATCTGGTATACATTGTATCCCTCGAAAGCATAGCCGCCAGGTTCACTAACCTTGTTTTCTACATCATTGACTCTCGTCAGGTTACTGCTCCATTCTATGATTATTTCTTCATCCAACTCTGTAACCTGCACATCTGGCCTGGCCGGCGCTTTTGTAACTTGGAAGAGCGCGTCATAAGTCAACTGAGTGAAACGGTCGTTGAACTTCATAACTGAAATGCTGGAATACCTGTCCGCTCCCTGTCCAGCAACAAAACCTATAGTAACTTCCGTAGTATCCCCGGGATTTAAAGAGAACGGTCCACTGACCAAAAACATTCGTCGGTCACCCATAGGAAACGACCAGTCATTTCCCAAACCATCCACCATGCCGGTTTGTGTAACCGGGTCACCGGCATAGGGAAATGAACTCTTTGGTGTCCCTTCAGGGAAGGGATAATATTGGTCGGGTCCATCTATTGGAGCAAAACCCCGTAACATTTTGTGCCATCGCAGTCCTCCCGTATAATCACTGGGCGGATCAGAGATGGGGCTACCAGCGGAAAACCATGAAAAACCAGTCATGGGTAAATTCTTATGATCTTGTTTATACTTGAGATCAAAGACTGCTACATCTCCCGGTGAAGGAACCATCGGGCCTGCCAGAAAATCGTACCCTGCTGCTGGCACAACCTGACCATGCCTGGCATATTCAAAATCACTGGGATTACCATTATATACATAGCCGACACCCAGCGTGGTGTCGCATCCCAGAAGGTCATCCGAATATGCACCTAAATCCGGATCCGACCACTGGCCAACATACATACTATCAATATAAAAACTACCTAGGGTGGTACCATCCCCACCAACGTCAATGCCTCCCTTATTAATAATCTTTACCCTTTTGAAATAGCTGTTTCCCAGCGCGTCAGAACGTTTATAGCCCCATACAGTACGTTGAATTTCAAGACCCATCGGTTCAGAACCTTCCATGGCAAGTGTCCGGGTCCTGTCAAGGTCATTATAAACATTCCAGAGTACCTGATCTGCCGGCGAGTTTGGATCTCCACCAGCAACTCCAGGTTCATCGTAACCCTGGCTGATAAGACTGTCCGCGTTGAAGGTTGCACTGAATGGGGGCGGTGCAGTGTAAACCCCGTCTCCATTTCTATCGATATATGGCGCTCCGTAACCAATGGGCCACTCATTCCAATCCAGCACGTAGCGATCATAAACGAGTTGCACTTCTGCGTCAGTGGCCGAACCTAAACTCTTTTCATAAGTTTCAGCTGCGTCGAGATTCAATTCCCCTTCGGACATGGTGTAATAGTCGCGGCGAATCCTGTAAACTCGAACATCAGCATCACCTGGGTCTTGCCGAGCAGCCGTTGCACCGGAACCGATAATCCGCCCCGCGTTGGTCCCATTACCATAATCACTTCCACCAATTCGGATAGTCTGTCCATAAGGAGCCGGTTCAGTATGAGCAGCGTCCAGATAAGCCTTGCCACCCCATTTCATACCATCCTTGTAAATAGCCCATACCATGCCGCGCGGGAAGTATGTACCGTTGTCACCGTTAGGAGAATGGTTCGCTTCGCCATTATTCTCAAGCCAGAACCAGAGATTGTTGATATTAAGCAGGCTCCATTGCGGGTTGCCCCTTCCTCCACCGAACAGTGCGTTATCCCGCACTGAAATATCCTTTGGTGCCTCTTTAGCAAAAGTAATAGGTACTACAAAAGCTGTGAGCACCGCGAAGGATAAAAATGTGATTTTCCTCATAGTCAGCGACTCCTTTTTTTGAACCTCAGTTCAAATCATTCAATCGGTCATTAAAATAACAAAGTATTAGAATTCCACCCTTGCGCCGAAGCGAATCTGACGGGGCATTCCGTAAAAATCTTTCCCCGAAGCCATCTGCCAGGCCCAGCGGTTATCCAGATTGATGGCACGGTAAAAATCCTCGTATTGAGGAATCTTTTTAAACGACACGGCATGTGCACTTCTTAACCAACCGTCATCTTCCGGCGTTCCAGTGGTAGGATGGACATTGATAACGTTCTTGCGGTCAAGAAGATTCAAAACATGCATATATACATCTACTGAGATTCCACCAAGATAAAATACCTTATCCACATTAAGGTCAATATTGAAATTCCAGGGTGTCATAGAATGATTAAGTGGCTCAGCCGGTCGCCGGCCACGCGGGTCACGTGTAGCTCGCACACCAATATCCCAGGGATCTGCCTGACCCAATTCTTGCGGTTCTACAATCTTCGTATATGCATGGCCGCTGTTGAAAGTCATTAGCAAATTCACACCAGCACCTTGTAACATTCCACCCTCACCCTGGGCAAAGCGGTAGTCTAACATGGCGCTCCCGCGATGAGGCTGGTGATAATCGAGCGGGAACATGAGAACCGGGTACCGTGTAACCACGTCACTCACTACAACATCCCCTGATCTAGAACTAGCACCTGTTCCTCGCGTATCTGACAGGGTGTAATTAAGCTTCGCTGCCACACGCTTGGTGCGTCTAAGCTCCAGAGTAAACTCCACACCTTTATTGGTGCTAAAGTCCTCATTTACATTCCCAGCAAAAAGTGTGGCACCTGCTGCAATTTCTTCTGGATGCAGGCCTGAGGCACGGATTTCATCAATTCGAAGTTGATTGTTATAGTTTTTGTAGAATCCAGTCGTTGTGAGAGCAAAATTCTCACTGACTAAAATGCGGAGGCCCAACTCATATTGGGTGATCTCCTCTGGCTTGGCTGTCCATCCGGCGCCACCACCCCACCAACCATAGGGTGATCGGGTCATCGGGCTCACTGTATTACTTAACTGAGTGTAACCCGTATAAACCTGGTTCAAAGATGGCATCTGCATATATTTACCGTACTGAGCATAAAACACAGTCCGGTCCGTCACCGGGAATGAAAAGTTGAAACGGGGCAGAATATAAGTATAGGGCTCTGTTCTTTCTACACCAGATGGATCAAGCCAGTCCCTTTGAGTGTCCATCACAGGTTTCTCTGGATCTGCGGGCTTCAAAGATTGATTATCAATATATTCAAACCGTAGTCCAAAGTTCATAACAAGGTCTGGGTACTCAATTTTGTTCTGCAAGTAACCTGAGGCAAACTGGGGTGTGTTTGGACCATAAGGAAACTCATCTGTCTCTTCACCGTCAATATCATATCCATAATACGTAGCACCACTTGCCTTTGAGAGTTCCACCTGCCGCTGATATTCCCAATCACTCCCGTATATAGACTCCCATTGATATGGGTCGTCACCGGTAACACCATACTCAGTTTGTAACCACTGCCTGATATTCCCGCTAGAGAATCTACGCATTTCCCAAGCCTCATATCGGCCACCGACTTTTACCTCCCACCTCGGCCTCAACTGGCTAGTAAAATCGAAAGAGGCACCCAAGTCAGTTTGATTGTTCTTTGAATAACCATTGTTCGGATAACCGGGTGGTTCCATTTCAAAATTATTGATAGTACTGATCCATCCGGGACCAAGATATCTACTGCGCCATCCTGTAGCCCCGAATTTTTCAAAGTTTGCAACACTATCGGCATAAGACTTCCAGTCATCGCCAAAATCCTTGTCGTAGTTCTTGTAATCCCGACTAGTGTAGAAGAGGCCCAGTTCATAAAACGTTTTCTCATTCAAAATATGGGTGGCCCGGAAGCCCATCATAGTATGGTCTCTTGATACCATGGATGTTCTATCACTATTGAAGTACGAATTCTGTAAGTTCGTATAAAAAGTGGATCCCGATGCCGGATTTTCTGAGCCATCAACGGTTCCTGTAAAACGTAATTTGATATTGTTCGTCAGGTCATACGTCAAGGTTCCTTGAAACATATTGGATTTTCTCCAAGAATCAGGAAGATCGTTAAGTAGATAGGCAATGTGAGAATTACCAGGAAGCGCTTCACCAGCCTCTCTCCCTTCATATCCGTCATCACGCAACCAGCCTAAGGAATCAAGAGTTCCAAGTGCCTGGCCGGTAACTGGATCAATGAAATCTCTAGTATCGAAAGGCACTACGTAACTCGGGCTTCGGTTGTCCATATTATTAAACTGTCCAGCCACAAAGAACCTGAGCTTAGGCGTTGCTACAGGACCACTCAAGGTGAACACGCCATTTGAGTAACCATAGGAGGACGTTCCGAGAAATTGTTCACCTGGGTCCGCAAACCCATCCGTACGAAAGTCAACTGACCCTCTTATTTGTCGGCCACCGCTACGTAGTGTTGAACGTACAATTCCTGAGTTCCCACCTCCAAATTCTGCAGTATAACCACCAGCCTGCATCTGAACTTCTTCTAACGCTTCTTGGATAACTGTAACATTTTCACTGTTGTACATAGGGTTCATTGCTGAAACACCATCAATGAAATAGGCTACCTCACCGGTTCGTCCACCACGGATGTGCAATTCGCCATCTTGCAGTACAGTACCTGCCTCCAAGGCAATAAGATTTTGCAGTCCGCGAACGGGCATGTTCTTAATATCTTCTTGAGTCGTTATTCGGACTGTGTTAGTGGTATTTCGCTGGATAAGAGGACGTTCAGCAACAATTTGGAGTGCATCCACCTCAATTGCTGAGGGCGAGAGCTGGAAATCCTGCGACGTAGTCAGGTTCTCACTGACGCGTATGTTTGAAAGTACAACCTCCCGATAACCAATGTAGCCAACTCGCACCGCGTACGTACCAGTAGGAATTGCCAGTACGACATACACACCGTTCAAATCGGTCGATGCACCAAGAGACGTGCCCTCAATGGACACGTTCGCACCTACGAGTGCCTCGCCAGTTTCCTGGTCAGTAACGACACCTCGTATCTTGCCTCTTCCCCCTTGTGCTAAGATCAATAGTGGGGTTAATACAATAATAAAGCCAAGTCTCATACTTTTCCTCATGACTCTACCTCTTTTTTTAATTTGTGGTAAATGATGATCCTCTGGAGATGAAATACTCAAGCTTATTCAACTTTTGATGTCAAGCAAACAAGAAACAGCCGTTAATACAAACTGACTCCATCTCACAGCAGAGCAATCTGATGCCAAGCCTAGTGTAAAAGCAAGAAGTATTTCTTACTTAAAACACTTACACAAAATTGATGTCATAAACTCCTTTTGGAGTGGTAGACAGTTAATCTGACCGGATATGAGCTTCGGCCTCCATCTCCACAAGATACTTTTCTCCTACAAGTGAAGCCTGAACTAAGGTATTAGCAGGAAGGATTTCCCTGAACCGTTCGCCGTGGGCACGAGCCACTGCCTCCCACTGCTCTATATTGGAGATAAACACCCGGGTCCTCACCACATTAGCCAAGGTTCCCCCTAAAGATTGGATGGCCCCTCCAATCTTATCTATAATGAAATGTGTCTGAGAGGCGGGGTCCTTGCCACCGATGAGACGCTCGCCGTGAGCCGCCGTGGTTCCAGATACCCATATTCTGTCACCTTTCCGCACAGCCCTGCTGTAGCCTGCCATGGACTCCCAGGCTGTACCGGACAAGGCTAGGGTTCTACCATCCCCTCCTGACCTCGTTTCGTAAGGCGGAGGGATTGCCTCAACGTGATGTGAAAGGTCTCCCGAAGCTGTAAGGAAAGGAGGTTTACGGTACTCATCCCCACAATTACCGGGAATGGGTGTCAAAAGACTGGTTGCCTCCTCTAGGACTGCTCGACTTTCATCATCCAGCGAAAATTGAAAAACTCGGAGATTCTCCTGAATGTGTTCACTTTCCCCAAGACGTGCTCCAACAATAATGCCTCCGACTTCAGGCTGATCAAGTACGAAACGGCAAGCCACATTGGCGATGGAAACATTACTTTTAATCGCCACATTTTTGACAACCTGAAGCAGTTGCTGAAACTTGTCCCAACCGCCAGCTGCATCAATAAATCGTTTATATTTCATTTGAGACCAAGTTTTGAGATCTCTCATCTTAGGTTCTGGCTTATCCAACCAACGCTCACTCAGAAAGCCCCCAGCCAGGGTTCCGTACGCCAGCAATCGGACGCTTTGCTCCTGACAAAGTTCAGTCATATCCAAGACGGGCCGCTGATCAATTAAAGAATAAGAAACCTGGTTGGACACCACCTGGATTCCCGAATGAAGAACCATACCCAAATGAGCGCCATCAAAATTGGTTAGGCCGAGATGACTGATAAGACCCTCTTGTTTCAAATCGTTCAGAAAGAACAAGGCTTCAAGCCAGGCCGGATCTGCATAATTCCAAGCGTGAAATTGAAAGAGGTCTATGGTTTCACGTTTTGTCCGAATCAGGGCTTTTCCCACTGCATTACGAACATCTTGCTCTTTTAAAGGCCCCGGTTCAGGTACCCATTTTGTTAGCAACTGGATTCCTTCCGTGTCATGGGCAAAAGTACCGGCAATTTCTTCCGCCGATCCGTAGTGATCGGCCATATCAAAAGTGGACAAGCCAGCGTCCAGATAGGGTTTCATGGCTTCGATAGTTTTGCGGAGATCCAAGATAGCACCGTCTCTTTCCATGTCGGCTACCTGCCACATGCCTGTGATAATGCGCGAAATGGAGAAACCGGACGCCAGTTCACATTGTTCAACCTGTCCAGACATTCAACCTCCTACTCCGGGGGAAGAGTTGAGAAGAGTTCTTTCACATCCACACCCTTGCGACCAAGAGAGGAAAGCTCACGAAAATAAATAAGGGAAGCAACAGCCAATACGATGATCCAGATATAAGTGGAATGAAAATACCACGCTTCCACTTGCGATGACAGGTCCTTCCAAATATGAACCACCAGAAAAAGAAACAATGTCAACACGCCTGCGAAAGCTAGAGGGATTTGAACATGTCTTGAAGGGAAAACCTTTACCTCCCCTGCCAAAGTTTTATTCCGGTGTGGCAGGGTAAAAACAGTAAAACACATCAATAGAAAATTAACCAGCATGGATGTGACAAGTATATCAACACCAATGAAAAAATCACCAGCAAGATGACTGCCAAGGATGCCCATTGTGGCCATAGCACCACTGAGGAAAATAGCAAGGTGGGGTGTGTGCCAGCGATGGTGCACAGTTGCCACAGCTTTGGGAAATACCCCATCTTCAGCCCAGGCAAACATGAGCCTTGATACCGCCAACAGCATGGCGGGAAGATCATTAATAAGAGCAATGGCCGCCCCAGCCACGATTGCAACCGTCCAGCCCGGTGACAAAAGAATTCCTAATAGCCCTGGGGCTGTCAGGTCACGTTGCTGGGCATTTTGAGCAATATAAGTCCACGGAACCGCGTGATACACGGCGGCGGTGAACAACATATAAAATGACCCCACTATAAGGACCGCTATCCCCGTAGCCAGTGGAATATTGCGACCAGGATCCTTCGCTTCTCCCCCGGCCTGTGCAATGGAATCGAACCCGATGAAAGTGGAGAACAGCACTGCAGCTGCAGGTAACAGAACGTTCATTCTAAGTGGCTGCGTCTCGGTTTCCGCTCTTAAAGGAGCAGATGTGGCTGCAGCAAAATCACTGTGATTAAATGAGAATCCCGCCACGATAACAATACTGCCCAGAGCAAACATGAGAAACATGAGAGGGATGAGTGTTCGCTCATATAGCTGAACACCCCGTAGGTTAATAAAGACGAAAACCCAAAGAAAGAGCAGTGACAGTGTCACTCGAACCACACCCTTGTCAAGAGTTTGAGCAACCCCGTCCAAGCCCAGGGCTTCTACAATGTCCCGTATAAACGGTATCATAACATAAGAAACCACCCCGATAGCTATGGAGAGACCGAACCATTGAGAAAAACTTGCTATAAATCCAAGATAAGGATTCAACCCTCGACTAGCATAGATGTAACTGCCTCCTGCCCGGGGCATAGCCGAACCGAGAATGGCATAAGCCATGGCGGCAAGTATAGCAGGAACAGCTGCCAGTAGATAAGCATGGATAACGTAGGGACCAATCCCCGGCACATTCCGCTGGATCATGATAGGAACTATATTAATGGCAGCACCCATCATGGAGCAAATTCCTGTGGCTGTGAGGCCTATTAGACCTATTTCACGAGTAAGACCTGTCCCTTGGTTGATCAATTTGATTATGCCAGTGGAGGAGGTTCCTTTAAGTCTTCTTTAAACCTCCTAGAATAATTAAGGATGTCTAGAATTTAGAGAGATTAACTCTCTATAAGATAAGTCCCCTTCAGAACTTTAAACCCTTTCTTTGACCAGTAAGCCACTTCCGGCTCTTTCCCTTTGCTTCCGCGGATGGCGGCACAGCCCACCTCACCGTCCTTGTTCATGGCAACCATTTTATCGCTGAAATCGACCTTGTCTTTACCACCATTAATATCAATAATCCGCTGACAGACCGCCTCGCAGGCTTCCTGCGGTGACTTGCCTGCTCGCATCTGTTCCACGCCATAAAAAGAACCGCATGAACGGAGCAGTTCTTCACCTCTGCCGGTGGCACCCACGGCACCTACTTCATTATCTACAAAGAGACCTGCGCCTATTATGGGTGAATCACCAATCCGACCAGGAATTTTCCAAGCAAGGCCGCTAGTTGTAGTAATGCCTGCCAAATCACCCGCACTGTCCACGGCAAGAACATTGATAGTACCAGTAGTTCTGTCTATGTCATAATCCCCATCTTTGGGTGGAAACCAGTCATCCTTGTCTGAAAGGTTCTCTTTCCACCGCAACCAGATCTTTCTCGATTTCTCCGTGAGAAGATTTTCCACCTTGAAGCCATGAGCAACAGCAAAATCCTGAGCGCCTTTTCCCACTATGTGTATATGGTCGGTTCTTTCCATAACCAACCGTGCTACAGAGCAAGGCGTTTTGATTCCCTCCAGCGCTGCCACCGAACCGCAGTTATGGGTGGGACCAAACATAATGGAGGAATCTAGTTGAACAACGCCGCGCTCGTTGGGGAGACCACCATAGCCCACAGAGGTGTCTTCTGGATCCAACTCGGTAACGTTCGCTGATTTTTCCACCGCATCCAGCAGTGATCCTTTTTGGGAGAGAATTTCCCAGCCAGGCGTCAGCACTTTCTTCCCCCAACTCTCTCCCCTACTGCATAGAATAACAGGGTTGTTCTTCCGAGCTGCCGGCTTTGGCGTCACGGCGCCGCTGCCTATGACAGGCAGTGAGATACCGAAGGCCGATAACGTTTTGATAAATTTCCTTCTGTTAATCATGATAGTCTCCCTTCTCTTCGTCGACTAATAGAATCTGTCCTTTTTCTATTTGATTCTTAAAGGTTCGTACTCCTTAAAGTGACTCACCCGGGATGATTCCACAGCATCTTCATAATCCATCCACTCCTCATCGAAAAAGGCGTTTATCTTCTCCAACACCCTTTTCGTCTCACTCTCTGCATGTTTCAAGAGTATGTCGTGCGTCTTGTTCCGTCCGGTAATGTTGCTGTAGAGGTAGCGACTCAACACCCCCACCTGCGCTGTAAGAACGTCAGGATTCCTAGCGATGCCTTGACGGCCGCGCGGATTTATAATCAATCTCTCCAGCTCTTCAATCTGATCCTGAACTTTCTTCCCTTGTTTCTTCAAATCCTTATGAGACTTATTCTCCTTCGGATCTAAGAGTTTATTGATTGCGTCGATGGCTTCCTTTGCTTCCTGTAACTGTTTCACTGCTTTCCCGACGACTTCCGTTAGTTTCATCTGCTGGTCATGAAGAGGCTGGAGCTCTTCCAGATTTCTCACATAGATATCAACGCGAGGATCAGTGATGACATTCACCACCTGAGTTACTGAATCCTTGTCATGAGAGATCCTGACTGTATAGTCACTTGGGAGCACGGGGGGGCCTGGCGGTTCCCGGTCTCTCGCCATGGGAGGCCCCCAACCCCCACGGCCAGGGGAACGTACCCCTTTGCGGCGGAGACCCCATGTAATACGGTTAAGTCCCGTGTCAACTTCAGCATGCAGTGTTCTGATGACGTCGCCTTCAGAGTTCAGCACCTCTACCTTCACTTTGTCTTTCTTTGTCTCGCTGGGGCCTTTTCCTTTTTCTGACTCCTCTTCATCTTTTCCTTTACTTCCTTGTTTCTTCTCCTTTTTCGGAGAAGGATTGTAGACAAAAGAGAGCATGGCTCCCCAGTCTCGGTTTTCGCCGCTGAACATAGCATTAGCGTTAAAGCGTGTGCCGCTAGCCTGCCGGTTAATGGCCAATACGGCTGTCGGCGGTTTAAAGAAACGAAGATGCTTATTCAGAATTTCTGGCCCCTCTGAAGCTAACGCTCTCAAAGGGCGAATATCATCAAGGATGTATGCCGCCCGGCCAAATGTGCCAATGATGAGGTCATGTTCCCTGGGATGAATCTTCAGGTCAATAGTGGAAACTGTGGGATATCCATGTGTCCACTTGGTCCAATTCTTTGCACCATCAATAGATAAATAAAGGCCAAACTCTGTGCCAAGGAACATAAGGTTGGGTTCTAACGGGTCCTGAACTACACTGAGTGCATGCCCCCACACCTGATCTTCATCTACAATCTTCCTCCACGATTTCCCGAAGTTGGTTGTGCGGAAAACGTAGGGTTTCCAGTCATTTCTTCGATAATTGTTTATTACAACAAACGCTTCATCTGCATTATAGGTGGATGCCGTAATCTGAGGCACCCAGCTCCCCTTTGGAACTCCCGTGAATCTATTTGTGAGATCTGTCCATGTTTTGCCACCATCCTGTGTCAACTGAACGTTTCCATCGTCCGTCCCCACCCAAATAATGCCTTCTTCAACAGGGCTGGGTGCAATAGCAATAATGGTTGTGAAATTCTCTGCACCTGTTACATCATAGGTAAGACCACCTGACTCAAGTTGCTTTTGTTTTTCTTGATCATTTGTAGTCAAATCAGAGGAAATGACTTCCCAGTTCTCACCCCTATCACGGCTTTTATGCAAATACTGACTTCCATAATAAATAGTGTTTTCATCGAATGGGTCCTGAGCAATTCCGGCGTTCCAGTTAAACCGGAGTTTTTCCATTTCGGGATGAACAGGCTTGATGGTCTGGGTATGGCCGGTAATAAGGTCGTACCGGCCCACGTTGCCACCCTGGCTCATGGCATAGCCGAATCGGGAATTCCCCGGATGGGGCACCACATCGAACCCGTCACCAAAAAACAACTCCTCCCAGTAGGCATTCCTGATGCCTCCTGAACGCCACACATATGCAGGCCCACGCCAAGAACCGTTGTCCTGCATTCCACCGTAAACATTATATGGCCATTCCATGTCATAATTAATATGATAGAACTGCGCCAGCGGCAAATTTTCAACAAAACGCCATGTTTTACCCCGGTCTCTGGAAATATTGAGTCCACCATCATTGCCCTCCATAAGGAAATTGGGGTTTTCGGGATGGCCCCAGAAAGCATGGTGATCCGGATGAACACCAGCCTCCCCGTATGCTGTCATGAGCTGAGAGAAGGTATTGCCACCGTCATTGCTAACAGTCACAGTACTGTGGAGATTATAGAGTCGGTTTTCATTTACAACATCTACATATATTTCAGCATAGTAAAAGGGGCGGCCCCCAACATTTTTTTCGGTTACTTTTTTCCAGTTGAAGCCTCCGTCTTCCGATTTGTAGAGGGCATTTTTCTTTGATTCAACAAGGGCATAAATAATGTCAGGATTGCTGCGGGCGATGGCAATTCCCATACGTCCCAGCTCTCCTTTGGGTAGGCCATTTTTGCTTGTCCGTTTTTCCCAGTTTTTACCGCCATCGAAAGTGACATACATACCAGAGCCTTCCCCACCAGACTTAAAGAACCATGGAGACCTGCGAAACTCCCACATCCCAGCGATAAGCTTATTGGGATTGAAGGGGTCTACAACTAACTCTCCAATACCCGTCTTTTCATTCACATATAGAATTTTTTCCCAGGTTTTACCACCGTCAAGAGTTTTGAAAACACCCCGGTCTTTACTGTCACCCCAGGCAGACCCTTGAGCGCCCACATAGATAACATCTGAATCCCTGGGATCAAGAATGACTCGGTGAATATTCCTTGTTTCACCAAGCCCCATATAGTCCCAGTTTTTTCCTCCATCCAAACTTCTGTAGACACCATATCCGCTGGTTTGACTGTTTCTGGGATTCCCTTCTCCTGAGCCCACCCACACAACGTCAGGATTTGATTGATCGATTGTAACATCTCCTATAGATGCTGCTTTTTGATCATCAAAAATAGGAGTCCAGTCAATACCCCCACTCTCTGATTTCCACAATCCGCCTGAGGCCGTACCAACATATATAATATCAGGATTTGAAAGAACCACATCGATGGCTGTAACCCGGCCACTCATGCCGGCAGGGCCAATGCTTCTCGCTTTCATATTTTTCAGCTTATTTATATCAAGCTGACCAAAGGTTATGCCTGTTGCCAAAATCCAAACCGAGACTGCTATTCTTTTCATTTCACACCTCAATTTATTGGTCGTATAAATCATCAGTTTTGCAAATTTTTTTTCCATTTTTTCAATACTTCTTTCTCTTTATCTGGTGCAAGCCCGGCTTTAAGGTTGTGCTTCCGTTCTTCGGGCAGGGTATGCCACCAGTCTAAAGTGTCACGTGCCGTTTGGGCTAAAGGTCTATAGGTTAAACCTGCCGAAACGGCTTTACTGTTGTCAAACGAAGAAAAACCATCGTATTCCCCACCCGAAGGCATCCAGGCTGTCATTTCACGCCAAGGAGCAACTTCATTCTCCGCCAGAAATTCCTGGTCAACCCAAGTGAATGACACTTTACCGTTTACCACAGCACGTATACCATACAGCATTTCCGCCATGCTGTATTTTGCCATCGGACCAACTGCACTATAAGTACCTGTTGCACCCTTTTCAATTAAATGAATGTCAAATTCTGCCAAATCCCGAGCATCAATATACTGTACCTGGTGACTAGGGGTTCCGGGAGACAAAACTTCCCCACCGCGTTCAATTCTTACGGGCCAGTAAGTCCACCGATCTGTGCGATCTCCCGGGCCAACAATTAAGTGAGGCCTTACAATAATAGCCCCATTTCCAAAAGCTCTCCTGGTAACATTTTCTGATAATGCTTTAAGCGCCCCATACGCACTCATGTCTTCCTCGGCAGGGTCGTCCGTAGTAGCCACCTGGTCTTCCTCTGTTAACCCACGTTTGTCAAAGCTCGCATGAACAGAAAGAGAGGAAGTAAAAAGATAGGTGTTGACGTTACCCTTCAAAATGTCTGTTGTCTGTCTAACCCAACGGGGATAAGTAGCAGAATTATCAATTACAGCATCCCATTCTCGACCTTCCAAGGCGGTCAAATTATCATTTCGATCGCCTAGAAGATGTTCAACTTTATCAAACAGACCTTTATGAACTGTCGGCTCAGTTTTTCCTCTATTAAAAATGGAAATTTTGTGCCCCCGAGACAGAGCATATTTGATCTGGTGTGGTCCTGTAAAAGCGGTTCCACCAAGAATTAGGATGCGTAATGATGGAGAAATGTTTTTGGTCTCCTTTTGTTCTGAACGACCAAAAGTGCTTAAGCCGAATCCAAGGCCCGCTGTGGTAACAGCAGTTGATCTAATAAATTTCCTTCTTGATGATTTCATTGCCACTCATCTCTCATACTTATACCTCTAATTATCGAGCCTGTATCACCGCTGGATATATTTGTCGAACCAGTTTAAGATTCTTGGAGACACATCCATAAGCAGTTTGGGCTCTCTAGGACCGTGGGGGGTTCGAGGGTAAACAATCATTTCTGTGTCTATCCCTCTACGTTTCAAAGCAACATAGAATTCTTGACCCTGTGTAAAAGGTACACGCAAATCATTGGCGCCATGAATTACCTGAGTAGGGGTTGTCACATTGGCTATTCGGTAAATAGCTGAATGTTTTTCATAGGTCTCATAATCTTCCCAAAACTCTCCTCCCATATGTGCCGCAAGATAGTCAGGAATGTCAGTAGTGGTGACCATACTAACAAGATTGGGAAGTCCTGCTCCCATACTGGCTGCTTTGAAACGACCTGTTCGCGTAACTAAAAATGAAGTCATATAGCCGCCGTAACTCCAACCCATTGCCGCCAATCTTTCTGGGTCAGCAATCCCCATATCTATTACTTTATCCACGCCGGCCATAATATCCTCATAATCACCGAAACCCCAATCCTTGAAATTGGCATAGCGAAAATCTTTTCCATACCCAGTACTACCTCTAGGATTAGATCGGAGAACAGCATAACCATTATCTGCAAAAAACTGAATAACGTAGATACTTGGACTGCCAGTGAAAGTTTGGGTGTAAACCCCGGCTGGGCCACCATGGATCATTAGAGCCAAGGGATATTTTTCTCCTTTTTTATAACCCGATGGATAGGTTAACAGACCTTCAACTTGTAATCCGTCTTTTGACTTCCAACTCAAAAGTTCTGTTTTCGACACTTCTGGCCATTTCTTTGTTGAATTAAAAGATGATATAACCCTGGGTCTGAATTTTCTAAGTTCACTAATATAAACCTCGTCCGGCACGTCCATTGATTCTCCAACAAAAGCCATCTGCTTTTCATCGGGACTTATTACTGGTGCCGAGATAACGCCATCATAAGATGTTATTCCTGAAATTTTTTGTCCTGTTACAGAAAGCTTATAAACTTGGGTTTTTGTTTTTTCAAAGTCTGCCGCATAAACATATTTTCCATCGCGGGACCATCTCATAACACCCGGTACCCCATAAATACCAACATCTCTATTAGGCGTTTCGGCGAGTTTCTTGGGGTTTCCCCCCTTGGACGAAACAACAAAACAATCCGCCAAGCCTATTCTCTCAGTTTTTCCCCCATCGGATGCAAAGGCAACCCACTTTCCATCTGGTGAAAAAACAGGGTCAGCGTCCACACCTGGCCATTCCACGAGGAAGGTCACCGTTTTATCAGACAAACTAACCACAGAAATATCACCGGATATTGATCTGCTATTAAACGTCGGTTCAAAACTGTGGGCAAAAACAATTCGTCTACCGTCAGGACTCCAATTGAAGGAGTTGACAGTGAAATTACCCTCAGTTATTCTGTCTGCTTTATTAGTGTCAACCTCTGTCGCAAATTGTTTTACGTAAACATGGTTGTACTTGAAGTTTTCATCCACAATAATAACGTCGCGCTTTTCTTTCTCTTGTTCTTCTTCCTCTTCTGTTTTCGGATCTTTCATGAGAAAAGCGATCTGTGTTCCGTCTGGTGACCACTCAAAATTGCCCACGCTCTCTTTTTCATATGAAAACTGCTGTGCTTCGCCGCCGTCTGTTCGCATGACCCAGACTTGGGCCTCTTCGGTTCTTTCACTAATAAACGCGAGATATTTACCATCTGGAGAAAACCGAGGACGGGAAGCAGATTTGTCTCCATAAGTAAATTGATGTAGGGAATTATCTTCTAAACGAGACATCCAAATCTGGTTGAGATACTCTGATTTGTCTCCCTCTATAAGGGCTTCTCTCACGACCATAGCCAATCGGTGCCCTGAAGGCGAAAACCGCAGTTGGGAAATACTTTTCAGCTCAATACTTACATCTAATGTCCAATTATCAGAAGATTGACCACTTAGAATTATAGACAGTAAGAATGCTGTAGCAATGATTCGTTTTAACCAAGACATTGGTGTGTTTCCTTTTTCATTAATTGAACAAAAAGTAATCATGTGCAGCCCTAGCAACGTGGGCAATCGCCTTTTCTCTTTTTGGTATTTCCAGTTCTGAATCTTTAACAAAAGCAACCACCACTACATGTCCCTTGTTCTGGGGCAGCTCTATGATACCTACATCGTTGGTGGTCGCGCCAATGGTCCCTGTCTTGTGGGCCACAAAAGTTTCCTCAGGCAACATACCTTTCAGCCGACCTTCGCCTGTTTTGCAACGTCCCATAATATCAATAAGAAGTTCCGAGTATTTAGGACTCAAAATTTCCCTGTTCCATATTTTCTCAAGTAAAACAGCCATGGCCTCCGGAGTAGAAGTGTCCTGTGGATCTGTTGAAAAAGCTCGGTTTGAGCTTTCTATTTCTTCTTCTGAAAGTGATTCATATTTATCAATGAAAGCTTCATTTGAAAATTCTTTTCCACCCGAAATATCAACACCAACCCAGTCAGCAATCAGTTTAATAGTGGGTCGATTAACGCGCATATCACGTATTTTATTTTTTTTCAGTGTTTTATTTATTCTCTTCGAACCTCCAGCGGTGTCCAGCATTATGTCAGTGGCACTGTTATCACTTATAAGCATCATTAGTTCTAAGAGGTTTCTCACGGAAAGAATAACACCTGGATTAACAAAAAGTCGGGATAGAGTACCACTGCCAGGGTGAAGATCATATTTTTGCACTTCAATCATCTGGTCCAGCGTTATTTCTTTCATTTCCACTCTTTTTAAAAGCTGAACAGCAATAGGTACTTTATAAGTACTGGCCATTGGATAGCTTTCACCATTGTTTATATAGACCCTCTGTCCGGATTCTATATGTATAACACCCACACCCATGGTTCCACCTGAAAGTTCTCCCAAGCGGGTCAACTCTAATTCAAGGGTTGAGAGCCCTCCTTGTGCCTCCGCCAGCCGTGGACTGAATAATAAACAAATATATATAACCATGGAGAGGTAGAGCTTTCGCTGAAAGTTAGATTTTTTCATTTAAATGACCCTATTAATTGTTATACTTATTGATCCAACCCATTATGTGTTTCATTTTACTCAGGTGATGACTGGGCCTCACAGAAATACCATGGGGCTCATCAGGGACCCTTACCAGCACAGATTCTACACCTAACAGCTGAAGCGCTGCATAATACTGCTCAGAATCAGGCATGGGGGTGCGGTAGTCCGCCTCTCCTGTAAGTACCATAGTGGGTGTCTTTACATTTTTTACTACTGAAAGCAAGGACTTGCTCTCATATTTCTCCACATTATCCCAGGGCATTCCAGGAAACCAGTAGTTAGCTGTCCAAGGAATGTCAGTATACAATACAAAGCTGTACCAGTTTATTACGGGGTAGACCGTCACCGCCGCCTTGAAGCGTGTGGTCCTACCAATCATCCAACAGGTAAGAACACCACCCCCACTGCCACCGGTGACAAAGAGATTGTCTTCGTCAACATAACCCCTTTTAATAGCAGCGTCTACACCTGAATTCAGATCATAAAAGTCATCACCAGGATAATCATGGTGAATCAGCTGGGCAAATTTTTCACCATAGCTGGTACTGCCTCTGGGGTTTGTATAAAGTACAATATAGCCTTCAGCGGCCATAAGCTGTTTCTCCAAATAAAACCGATCACCATAGTTAGCGAAAGGACCACCATGGATTTTTATTATAAGAGGATACTTCTTTGAAGGATCAAAGCCAGGTGGTTTAATAATCCACCCCTGGATGTCAAGACCATCGTGGGAAGACTTGTACCATATTTCTTCCACCTTGCCAAGCTTTTTATGGGTCAGAAGGTCACTATTAACTGAGGTAATGGTCTTAGTCTGGCCACCACTGGCTCTGCCTACTGCCAAGTCTGAAGGAAGATCGGGTCTGGTTGTTATAAACACAAACCGTCCATCTTTCGCTACCGAGTAACCACGGCTCAGGTTATTACCTAGGATGCTGTTCTTACCCTTAAGTGTTGTTTGGGCCAGTTTCGTATTTCCCTTATCCGCATAGGTAAAAAAGATGTTTTTACTGTCCCCTGACCAGCTGAGGCTGGAGACCCCTCTATCCAATTTCGTTTTGACCTCCTGAACCTTTTGCGTTTTCAGGTCCATCAAATATATGCGTGATATCTGTGTGGCCATTTTCTTGTTGTCATAACCCGTATAGGCCAGCCACTTGCCGTCTGGGGACGGCTTGGGGTCCCCATCCGGTCCATCCCGATCTGTGAGTCTATCCATTCTTCCATCTACAATATTTACCTGATAAATATCACTCTGCCGGTACCCTTCTGCTTCCCACTCATCACTAAGGTTGGTAGAGACATATACATATTTACTGTCTCTGGACCATGCTGTCTGACCACCTCGGTAACTGGCAAAGTTAAACCTTCCGGAAGTCAGTTGCCGAGCTGTGCCCCCTTCAGAGGGGACTACAAAAAGGTGTTTGTATCCTTTTAAATATCCAACCCGATCAAACCGGTAGACCAGGCGGTCAATCACTTTTGCAGGTGCTGCCCATTCAGCGCCCTCTGGGGCAGTTGGCAGATCCACCTTAAACTCAGCATCGGTCGGCACCGTACCATAAAAGGCAACATGTTTACCATCAGTTGACCAGCTGATCCCGTGGGGCCCTGTCTGGACATTCGTCAGGGTCGTGGTCTCACCCGTATCCATCCACCGCTTGTGGATCTGGCCAGAACCTGAGGCGCCGGAGATATAAATCATCTGCTTTCCATCGGGAGACCACCGGGGCTGACTGTTACCGTTATGACCGCTGGTAATGGGGCGATTATCTGTTCCGTCATAATTGATGATCCAGATATTGGAATAGCGCTTGTCGGTCATTATATCACTGCCAGATCGAACATAGAGAATTTTGGAACCGTCAGGAGACATCTGGGGATCTGAAACACCTTCCATCTCAAAAATATCCATGGGTTCAAGCAGGTTAGCATCTTGGCTGTTCAATGGTAAAAAAAGCAGTAAGACAATTACAATGAGCGATTTGTAGTTTGTTATTCTATTCATGATTTTCCCCTCTTGTTAACATTCGTCCATAAGCCTCTATAAAACCCTTGGGTCTTTGCCATGCTATATTGCCATTCACAATGACTGTCTCAAACCCCGTAGCCAGCTGGTGTGGCTCTCCGAATGTAGCATTGTCTTTCACCTTCAAGGGATTAAAAATAATAAGATCAGCTTTATAGCCTTTTCTAACCAGCCCCCTGTCCGTTAACCCGATAGTTTCAGCAGGTAAAGCTGTCATCTTCCTCACCACCTCTTCCAGGGTTAGTAAAGAATCTTCTACCACATATTTTCTGATCATCTTTGCAAAAGCGCCATGGCCTCTGGGATGGTACATGGCAGGTGAACCATCCGACGAAACCATCACATAAGGATCGGCGAGGAATCGCTCCTGCAACTCTTTGTCCATAGTGAAGTAAGCAGCATCGGCACCGGCCGGTCCGATGGAATCCACAAGCACCTGTTCAAAGGAGAGATCCATCTCTTCAGAAACCTCTGCCAAGGTTTTTCCTCTGTATGGTTCTGTACCAAAAAGTGTTGCCACCGGACCGTTGCGTTTCAAAACAAGCTCTATTACATAAGAGAGGAGTTCTTCACGTCTTTCATTTCTGATTTTTTCATAATCGTGTGGTGGTTTAGCCCAGTCGGGGAAAAGGATTCCGATAGTAGTATAACTCGCAAGGTAGGGGTAGACATCTGCAGTAACGGTAAAACGTAAGTTTTTATTTCTTTGTTTGGTCATTAGCATCAAAATTTCTTCCGCCCGTTGTACTCCTTTACCGAAAACCACTTTCATGTGAGATACATGAATGTTCGCGTATCTACCTTGGCTGAACAATTCCGCAAGATCATCTTCTATAGTATCGTCCTGTTCTTTTCGAACATGGCTCATAATAAGGCCCTCGTGAGTACCCACAATGCGGGCCAGATAGTCCAACTCATGCTGGTTCGCATATGTACCGGGGGTATATTCAAGTCCTGTGGTCATACCGAAGGCTCCTGCGGTCAAAGCTTCCTCAAGCAGTTTCCCCATTTGTTCCAGATCAGCCTCTGACGGATCAGTTATAAAATTCACCCCGCTGAGCTTCCTGAGCGTGCTATGACCCACGAACATGGCAATGTTAGGTCCCAAAGGGAGTGTGTCAACTGACTTCATCCAGTTTGCAAGATCTTCCGTGTCCGGGCTAAATCCATCCTGCCCCAGGCTGAGGGTGGTAACTCCCATGGATAAAAAGTTGGTGAAACCCGGCGTGTCAAAAGGATCACCATGAGCGTGCGCATCAATAAAGCCCGGCGTTATGATCAGATCCGTGGCATCCAGGATATCTTTAGCAATAACATCTGCGGAGGCTGTTCCTACAAAAAGTATAGAGTCCCCGTTAACAAAAACATCGGCGCGAATGGCTGGACCGCCACCACCATCTACAACGGTGCCACCTTGAATCCAAAGGTCAGCTTTAAGCGGTTCAGTTAATTTTTTTGAGCTTTCCTTTGGAGTACATGAAACGAAAAGGATAATAAAAAGTCCCCAACACTTTAGTCTGAACATAGAGTGATGCAATTAACCTATCTTTTTTTATAGATGACCTTTCCACCCAGAACAGTCATCACATTTTCCACATCCTTGATCTTTTCAGGTTCTATCTTCAACAGATTGTCTGATAGAACAGCCATGTCGGCTAGTTTTCCCACGGTAATAGAGCCTTTGATACTCTCTTCGAATGAGGCATAGGCAGAATTAAGGGTGTAGGCCTGAATGGCTTCTTTCATGGTCAGTTTTTGTTCTGGGAACCATCCTTCATCAGGTTCACCGGTGAGTGTCTGCCGCGTGACGGCTGCGTAGAGTCCCAACATGGGATTAAGGGGATACCGAGCAGCGTTGGTACCGGGTGAGTCAGAGCCGAAGCAGACCACAGCACCGTTATCCCACAACGACCGAAAGGCATAAGCACCCACGCACCGGTCCTGACCGATCCGCTCTTCCATCCAACGCATATCATCGGTACAGTGATATGGCTGAACTTCAGCCACAATGCCGAGCCTATTAAAACGTTTGAAGTGATCCGGATTAATCACTTGGGCATGGACAAGCCGGAAACGACGGTCTCTTTGACCATTTTTTGCAATCATTCGTTCCATCATATCCAGTAGATAGCCATTGCCTTCGTCACCAATAGCATGTACAGAAAGCTGTATGCCGGCAGAGTCAGCTTTCATAGCAAGGTTCTCCAGATTACTTACCATTTCCCGACCGTCATTGGCGGCTGTCCACGGAAACATTATGGATCGCCAGCGGCCTCGCTCTCCCGGCATGTGGGAGTAAGGTTCGTAGAACCTGGCGCTCGAATTTCCCATAATTCCATCAATCCACGCCTTCACCGAGCCGAGCCGAATCATCTCATCCCCCGCGCCTACCTTGATTCCCAGTGCCGCCAGTTTATCCCATTGATCCAGATATCCTCGGGAGTGGACTCGGACAGTGAGCGCCTCTTGGTTTCGAAGGGTGTAAAAGATTTCCCGTTGAAGCGGATCAGACATATCAGAGAGGCTCGTGACGCCGAACATTTTGCATCGATCCAAAACCGCTTGTGTTTCCAGTAAACGCTGGTCCCATGACCTTTTAGGGATGATTTTCTGGAAGTAGGTATTAACATTGGCACCTGTGAGAATTCCGGTAGGATTCCCTTTCCTGTCTCTATCAACCGTAATGCCCACAGGATTGGGAAGGTCTCTGCCAATACCCGCTAACTCCAATCCTTTACCATTTGCGAAAAATACATTACCATCAAATCGTTGTATAAAAACCGGTCGATCCTTAGTAAAAGAATCAATCATTTCCCGGTGGGGCTTAAAAAGGTCTTTCTTTGCTTTCCGTCCCTCTTCTCCAATCGTTCCGGCTTCCCACGCCTCATACGCTG
>DTTI01000026.1:0-4352 GCA_012964825.1 Candidatus Neomarinimicrobiota bacterium | reverse complement strand
TTTGCTTTCCGTCCCTCTTCTCCAATCGTTCCGGCTTCCCACGCCTCATACGCTGACCACTGACCACCAGTAATCCAGATACCAGGAGCAAAGCGCTCATGTACCTCATGTACCTTATTTACAAATTTTTTCTCTTCATGAATGTCCATCAGATTAAGACCGAACACAATCCGGCCGGTCCATTCGAAATGGACATGGTTATCATTGAAACCAGGTGTCACAAAGAGACCTTGGAGATCTATAACTTCTGTAGCCCCTTCCCTCACATGTTTCCCGACATCTTGATCTGAGCCTACATAGATGAACTTCCCATTCTTCACTGCCACTGCCTCAGCGGTGGGGTTACTCTTATCTACTGTCCACATGGTGCCGTTTTTAAGAACAAGGTCCGCTTTCTGGGATGACCCCCAAGAAATAAGTAGAACTAGGCATAACAGCTTTAAACGGCTATTCCTCATTCTTGTAAACCTTTCCGTCCTTCATCACAAACATCATGTTTTCCATGGCACGAATGTCATCGATAGGATTGCCTTTAACGGCGACAAGGTCCGCCAGCTTCCCTGCCTCGATGGATCCTAGTTTGTCATCAACCCGCTGAAGTTGAGCGGCATTCAGGGTTGCAGCGATGATGGTATCCATGGGCTTCATGCCTGCTTTTACCATTAGAGCGAACTCACCCAGATTGTTATCCCCTGAGAAATCTGTTCCAAACACTATTCTGACACCGCCCTTGTATGCTCTTTCCAGCGCTTTCTTGGTAACCGGTCCCACCTTGGCCGCCTTTTTTTGAACGACTTCCGGGAAATAACCCTCTTCTTTCGCTTTTTCCGTAGCCCATTCAGCCACCGTTAAGGTTGGAACTAAAAAAGTCCCCTTCCGCTTCATCAACTCCACAGCTTCATCATCAATAAATGTTCCATGTTCTATTGAATTAACGCCTGCCCGGATAGCGCGCTTCATCCCTTCTATTCCATGGGCGTGCGCTGCAACAGGTAAGCCGTACTCCCGTGCTGTAGTAATAATTGCTTCAAGCTCATCATCAGTGAACTGGGGGTTTTGGCCGCTGGTTGCCACGCTCATGACGCCACCTGTTGCTGTTATCTTGATAAGATCAGAGGTCTCTTTGTACCTCTGGCGAACAGCCTTTCTTGCATCATAGGGTCCATTAATCACACCTTCTTTAGGGCCAGGATCACCCATGAGGTCCGCCCTCATACCGTTTGTTGGGTCAGCATGACCACCGGTAGTGGCAATTGATCTACCTGCGGTAAAGATCCGTGGTCCAGGAACAACACCTTTATTAATAGCATTCCTCAACGCCACTGTAGCGCCAGCCCTATCACCTACATTTCTCACTGAAGTGAAACCCATCATAAGTGCTTTTTCAGCATTAGCAACAGCACGTATTGTGTAATCCTGCGGGTTAAGAGTGAACTTCTCCATGTAGCGGTTCTTGCTTATGATGGAAGTGAGGTGACGGTGCATATCCATGAGGCCGGGCATAAGAGTCACATCACCGAGATCGATGACACGACTCTCTTTCGGGAGTCGCCGGGGGTTCACTGATTCAATCCTGTTTCCCACAATGACCACTGTGGCATTTTTTACTAGCTTGCCTTTCTGAACATCCACCAAGCGGTCAGCTTTTAGCACAATAGTTTCTTCACCGACGGCAACCGAAAATGAAAAAGTCAGTAAAATGACTACTACTACAATAATCTGTCTCATCATCACCTCCTATCTCGATGGCTTAATGATACTGCTGAATTTAGACGAGTGTTTATTGCCCTTCAACATGGAATTAGGCTGGAAAAACAGTCAAATTATCACAAAAATTTAAAGGGGGGTGCCATATGTGCAGTACAATACTGACGTGCCTTCCTTCCTTTGCGCATATATGGCAGACCTTCACTTTTGGCACACCCTTTGCCTTATAGGGGGCGAACCTAGTGGTTCGATGATTAAAAAGTTAAACTTAAAATAAAAGGAGATTAACTATGTCATTAGTCAAGTGGACACCAAGAAACACGTTCCTCTCACCGTTTGTCGGTGAGTCGATGCTGTCCGACATGGACCGTTTCATCAACTCTTTCTTCAGCGGTGGCTTTGACCAAAGCCCTGTAACCAGTGCCAACTGGCTGCCTGCCTTCGATGTCATTGAGAAGGAGAAAGAGTACGAAATCCGTGTAGAGGCCCCAGGAATGGAGAAGTCTGACTTCACCATCACCGTTAAGGATGGGGTCCTCACCATTACCGGTGAGAAACGGGCCGAGAGCAGTAATGATCGTAACGGTTATGCTTACCGTGAGTCACAGCACGGCAAGTTCTCCAGGTCTTTTCGGCTACCTGAAGAGGTAAACGAGAAGAAGGTCAGCGCTAATTATAAGAATGGTGTGCTCTCTATCTCTGTTCCCAGATCCAAGTCTGTGGAATTAAAAGAGATTGAAGTTCAGATCAAGTAGCGGTCTTGAAAACCGCGACAGAAAAAGGGGGTTTCGGCCCCCTTTTTTATTCAGCGTACATGGCTTCGATCTGATCAGACCAGTTAGCGCTTATCTGTTTGCGCCTGATCTTAAGAGTGGGGGTTAGCTCACCGTCATCAATGGTGAAATCCCGCGGAAGGATTGAAAACTTTTTCACCTGTTCCGGGCTGGAAAACTGCTGATTTAATTCGTCAACCTGCGACTGAACTTCTGTTCGCACCTCTTCACTGGTGGTATATTCTTCAAAGGTGTGACCAAGCTCTTTAAGTTTCGCGCTCTGTCCAACCGGGTCTTTGGGCACTTCGTTTGGATCCATACCAAGCTTATCCCGCAAAATGGCGCCTGCATCAAGTGTGAAGAGAGCACTGCAAAACTTCCGGCCATCTCCTACCAAAAAGCTTTGAGAGATAATCGGTATGGACTTCATTGTCTCTTCGATGATTAGCGGCGCAATATTCTTCCCGCCTGAAGTGACATAAATTTCTTTCTTGCGGCCAGTAATCTTTACGAAGCCGTCAGTATCAATTTCTCCCACATCACCGGTATAGAGCCAACCATCCACCAGCACCTCGTCTGTTGCCTCTTTGTTTCTATAATAACCCTTCATGACGTGGCGGCCCTTAATGAGAAGCTCCCCGTCAGAAGCCACTTTCATTTCCGTGTTTGGGAAAGGTTGTCCAACGGTCCCGATTTTATTTTTTCCGTGATAGTTGATTGTTGCACCGGCTGTATCCTCCGTCATCCCGTACCCTTCAAAAACAGGGACACCCAGAAACTGAAAAAGAATAAGAATGTCCGGGTTGATGGGTGCGGCACCAGTAATGGCAAAACGACAGTTGGCCATCCCTATCTTTTCCCTGAGCTTTCCTTTTAAGACACCTGACAGCCCGGGTACTTTCAGAAGAACCTTAAGAATGGCTTTAGCATCCAGAGCTGCCTTAACATTCGAATAAATCTTTTCATATATCCTAGGTACACCAATGAATAGGTGGGGTTGTACCTCTTTGGTATAGTCAACCACGTTCAACGGATTGTCTGCAACATACATATGTAACGCGTTTTTCACCCAGTAATGGTTGTCCACCAGTTGGCCAAACACGTGAGCCAGGGGCAACCATGAAACATACTTTTCGCCCTGTTTAAAATCCATAATGGCATCTGTGGCATCTAGTTCGAAGTTCCAGTTGTCATGGGTAAGCTCAACCCCTTTAGGATTGCCAGTGGTTCCAGAAGTGTAGATCAGTGAAGCTGTATCATCCATAGAGATGGCGTTTGTTCTCTCCATCACCTGTGAATCCTCGACAGAACTCCCCTTTCCGATAAAATCATCCCATGTCATCACCCTGGGGTTTTCCAGAATTTCAACCCCATTCATCATGACCACATGCTCTATTTTATCCAACCGGTCTAAAACTTTCATTAGACGGTGGTTTGGCATTTTCTCGGTTTCCCCATTATCCATTGGATTATTTCCAACAAAGACAACCTTCGAATCTGAGTTGCCCACTACCCATTCCACTTCCTCGGGTGAGCAGGTGTGATAAACACCTACGCCAGCACCGCCGACCATCTGTGCCGCAGCATAACAGCCATACCATTCTTTCCTGTTGTAGCTGTAGATACTCAGTTTGTCATTTCGGTCAAAGCCTAGGGCCACTAACGACTTTGAAATATCCATAACGTAAGATGAGAATTCAGCCCAGGTATCAGTTTCCCAACCACCATTGGTTGGTGACGAAAGTGCGGGCTCATTTGCATGTTCCGTTGAGTTGCGTAAAAGTCTTTGTGGGGTCGTTTCAGCTGACATGTGGGTTAAATCCTTTCCTAATTTCTGTTTTGAGAAGAAACATCAGATTCTGACTAAAAAAT
>DTTI01000025.1 GCA_012964825.1 Candidatus Neomarinimicrobiota bacterium | reverse complement strand
CCCACACTCTGGAGGTTATTAATATTTTCAGTGCCAAAATCCTTGATGACAGTGGGTGAACTTGACCCATCATAAACCCACAATTTGTTCGAAGAGGTTTGGGTGGTGTTGTCCCAAGCACTGGTATAAAGATAAAGCTTCCCGTCAATCACCAACGATTGGTTATATGACTGACCGTAGGAAACCATGGGCAGCAGCATCAATACAAGAATAAAGAGGTTATTAAGCCAATGCTTATTACTGCACATTGATCTCTCCCTGCCCCAGCCCGTTCAGCACCACAGCATTGTCTTCGGCATCCACAAGTTCACTGTCTGAAGTATACTTAATGAAAGACTGACCGGCAGTAATAGTACTCAGGACAAGTGTGGCTATATTGCCCGTCCCTGAGACAGTGGTACTATCACTCCCCAGAAATGACGTGTAAATGCTCAGAAGGCCTACCTCAGGGTTGTCATCGATGAATAAGCCTGACTGTGGATTGAAGAAATCACCAGCATTTACAGAACTGATAGAAACTTTGTCCTGCTCGTATTCTATCTGAATGTGGGCTCCCGCCACACCGACAACCTCAAGGGCATAGAGCTTAACACTGATGCTGCTACCGGCGGTGATGTCGTCAAATTTGTCAGGAAAGAATACCAGCGCCGGCGTGTCAATGCCCTTCTCCGCTGCTACCTCTTCATCCAGAGGGTTATCATACGCCTCCGTGGGCACCTCACAACTAAGAAAAAGTCCCAGCAAGAGGAGAATTGTTAGATAATGCCCACAAGACCTTGCAAATCCGGCCCGTAAAACGTGTAACGTGTAACGTCTACCGTCTAACAAATAACTAATGTCTAACGCCTCAACGGTATGGAGAGCTTCATGAGCGTAGCGCCGGAACCAGGATCGTACGCCAGGCGGAAGGGGAGATCTCTGTTTGAGGTCTCCTCGCTTGATCCATTATCTTTCTTCGGCCCGGTGATCAACGCATGGATAACGTTGGCAGCCCAGATACCCGCAGCGGCATAGGCGAGGGTCTCTGCCTGCGTGGCAGCATTGTCCATAGTTTCATGATGCATCTGAGCTTCGTCCTTATACATCTCGATATCTTCCACATTTTCTGCACCATTATATAAATCGATAGCATTGTTGTATTCATCGTAGGCAGTGAGATATTCAGTTCCAAACACATAAATACCACCGCCAATAGCAATTTCCGAAAGGAGCCATGTGTATCCCCAAAGCTTCCTTTCCGAATAGAACTGACCGGCACCTGGAATAAACATGGACCGCATCATGGCACCGATACGGGTTTTTTGTTTAACCGCCACAGCAGAAACAGCTACCACACCTGATTTTCTCTTTGCTATAAGACCGTCAGGTGCTTTAAGTCCGGATATTTCGTAGGCTAGAATTTCGATCTCAGTGATGAGTCCGTCCACTGCCCCACCATAGGAGACACTCTTCGTCCGGATATTTTCACCGGTCTGTACCGAGAACATCCTCATATCAATCGTAAATGTTCTACCCACCCTTCCGATAGCGCCACCGATCATGTTCTGGACACCAAGGAGTTGTCCCACCTCAACAGCACATTCATCGCTTGTACATCCTGTCTGCTGGAAACCCTGTTCCTGAAGGACCTCTTCCATCATCTGCCGCTCTACCAGTCGCAGGGCCCCCGCATTCGCCAAAGAAGTTCGGAAACGGTCTGTGAGCGTTTGCGCTTCAAGCTGGGAAATACCCCGACCCTCAAAATCCAAAATAGCCACAGTCTCTCGTGAATCCTGTCCAAAAAGGAACAATGGCAGGAGTGAAACCAACATCAGATTGATTGCTCTATTCATCAAAGGTTTGGAGATTTCTTTCTCAGGCATGCTTTACTCGCATTTATTTTGATGGGGACAGGCATAATCCTCCCCAATTGATACATAATCTAAGGGACTTATTTTATCCGGAGCAAGGCGTATTTCCTCGACGTGACACGCGTCACAGATGGGTCGTTTCGATAATATGCACTACCTTAGTACATCAAACAGGTGGCTGTATTTGATAACCACCGACTGGGTTGAACCTGGCAAAGGCATTCCGTCCAAATCCTGAGTCTGGTTATAAACAAGGTAAAGGCCCGTTGCCGCTGAGCGCTGCCAGATAAATCGCCAGTTCATGGACCACTGATCTGTCTGATTATTATACTGCAAGAGTGACTGAATATAGACTTTCGGCGAAAAGGCATAGGTCAGTCTCCCCCTTAAAAGATGGGCCACAAAATTACCCCCGGGTAGATGGACATCATTGTACTTCGAAATAAAGTCAGAGGTAAACCGGTCCCCGAACCGGTACCTCACGGTGACATCAACATGCCGCCGGTCTCCGCCGAAAAAGCCACCAACCCTGGAAACAACAGTCACACTCAACGGTTTGGTAAGGTTTGTGTTGGTTCGAATGTGAATTTCCCTGTGGTGATAAGATCCCGCCGGTACGACCACACCTTTTGAAATCTCAAAGGCCTCCTCAACGCCTTCAATCGGAAAATTAATTCCCGTATCAATTCTGTAACCGTTCCGCCATTCCCAGTGACTGTCCACATGTAGAAATCCCGTCTGTTGAAAACCGTCAAGTCTCCAATATCCCCAGTAGGTGATGTGAGGACGGATCTCCATGAGTCCGAAAAGATCGGTTGGGCGAGTTCTGTTCAGGATTCGGAATAGCCATTTCCGGTAGCCATGCCGCTCCAGAAACCCCATTTCAGGATTAAAGTTCTCCCCCACTTCAGTATATCTCAGCTGAAGCAATAGCCTTTTACTTTCGCGGACACCTTCAATGAGGTAAGCATAAGCTTCACTGTCAATTCCGGGTGTTTCTGTTTGGGCAATGAATGACTTAAACAAACTGATCTCGCCAATCCCAATCTGGCCATCCACCGCCCAGGCTCTGTTGTAATCGCCGTTATCTCTCAGCCCTCGACGGTTTGTACCAATGAATCCAACTGCACTTCGGTTGGGCAGCTCTTTTCTCAGCCGCGCTACAGAAAAATTGTTTCCGTCTGTAACTCCTTCAACAGACTCAGTTTGCATATTGAGAACACCAATATTCAATCCGCCAGCAGTCCCCGTCAACCGGGCACCCCCTAAAATGGGCACTGGTGACCCATCAGGACCGATACCGATTCGTCTACTGAAGAACATTTCAATATCGGGTCCATAATAGGTTGGCTCACCTACGGAAAAAAGACCGGCATTCTCTAAAAAAAAGGATCTTTTTTCCGGGAAAAAAAGACTGAACCGGTCAAGGTTAATCTGTTTTTCATCGGCTTCCACCTGAGCAAAATCTGTATTGTACGTAAAATCTAGGGTAAGACTTGATGTG
>DTTI01000024.1 GCA_012964825.1 Candidatus Neomarinimicrobiota bacterium | reverse complement strand
ATTACGAATGCGTTGCTCTACCAACTGAGCTACGGTGGCAGAATTGGCGAGCGAATTTACAGATATTCATTTTGCTCTCAAGGACGATTATTGGCTTCGATAGCTGCCCGGTATGCTCCTATGACCTCGCCCAGATAGAAGGTGGCAGTCAGACCACCGAAAAAAACTGTTCCTGTGGCACTGTTCTTTGTATGGTTTACATAAGTGAGGTTTGCTAGAGCAGTGACTGTCATAAATCCGAAAAGCCCGTCCCAGGTCCTGTTGGCATAAAAACGGCCAAGTCCCGGTGCAACAGTTGAAAGTGCAGATGCGAGGGCGGGTGATTTTTCTCCTGTGGTATCTGAGAATAGTTTAATAGGCACTGGGTTCAATAGTCTGCCATCATTGTGGAACAGGGGTACCTTTACTTTAATGTGATAGTGATAGGCCATGGGATTGCACCGGGCAATCCTGTCTGCTGCCAACGCACTACCAAGGATCACGCCGTGCTGAGCAATGGACTGTGCCCCGTAGTTGCTGCAGCTGGGATAAAATTGGCAATTTAGAGAACCACTTCTATAACTGAGCCGCTGCCAAAGTGAGATGGGTGCAATGGCAATCTTGCTGATCAAAGAGGTGTTCGGGGAGGAAAGAAGTGAATCAGCTGGATGAATAGGCTGGGCGAAACAGACGGTACTGCTTAGAATAAGTATAGAAAAAAATCTCTCCGATAAGGCCATTGCGTGAAAATTACGCTTGAAATAAAGTCCAATTCCACAGATATTCACTAATGATGAGGCATTCCTTTTTTAATCAGCTCTTATTCCTGATTCCATTCATCATCAGTCCGCTTGCTGTTTCAGCTGATACAGAGATTTCAATTCTTTATACGAACAATACGAACGGAGCGTTGGAAAACTGTCTCTGCCCTGGTAAGGCTTACGGTTCTCTTGAAAAACGCGTTCACTACGTTAGAGAATGGCTCAAGGATAATCCCAATTCTCTTCTTCTGGATGCCGGTGATTTTCTCTCACCTACCCGAAATGCATTGAAAGACAGTATCGCCTTCCGCATTTATGAAATGATGGCCTACGATGCCATTGGTCTCGGTGATCAGGAGTTTTTCAAAGGGGCACAGTTTATTAGTGATTTGATGGAGAGTTCATCGTTGCCATTTATTTCAACGAATCTGGAAAAACCGGATTTGGCAGATTTGAAGCGCGAAATTGTTGTAGAGCGGGGTGGCGTCAGGTTTGGTATTCTATCAGTTATTGATTCCGGTGTCTTCCTTTTTTATCCCAAGCGGGTAAAAGACGAAGTGGCTGTGAACGATTTCAGTTCCACCCTTCAGTCTCAGATTGATCAGCTGAAAGAAAAAAGTGATGTTGTGATCCTCCTTTCTCACAACGGCATTGACGCAGACCGCCAGATCGCCCAATCATATACCGGTATCGATGTCATTGTTGGCAGTCACACACAGACGGTCAAGGAGGAGCCGGAAGTGGTGGGAAAGACCATTATCGTCCAAGGTGGTAAGGATGGATATTATGTGGGTCACCTTACTCTTCAGATCGATAATGATAAAAACATTGTTTCCCATGAGGGAGAACTCATCCCTATGGATATCTCCTTAACCAACGAACCTACGGTTGTGGGCATGATCATCGATTACAACCGCATCGGTCGGGAGCGGGCCGGATCAAGAGTGGAGAGGATTGTTCCAGTACCGGCAGAATATTTATCTACTTCTTCAGAAGCCTGTGAGTCTTGTCACTCTTCGGAATATGACAACTGGAAAGTTTCCCGTCACGCGGTATCGCTCAAGACTCTTAAAAGTGAACACAAAGAAAAATCACCGGAGTGCCTGGCCTGCCACACTACAGGTTTTGGCAGAGATGACGGCTACCTCAATTATAACATCACGTCCGGACTCAAAAACGTCAATTGCACGGAATGCCACTACACACCCGCCGGCCATCTGGCTGAGCCTGCCGCCTTTGTAACAGAAAGAATTGAAGAGGCAAATTGTCTCCGTTGTCACGATGAAGATAACAGCCCTAGCTTTGCATTCACTTCGTTTATGGAAAAAAGTAGACATCCTCTCCCGAAGCCTGTCAATGAAAAAGTTAGAGAAACTGAAAAAACGGAAGAGATGTCCTCAGTGGAAAGGGAAATGGTCATTATTAGCGAGGCATTAATTATAATAACCCATACGGTGCGCAAAGGTGATACACTCTGGTCTCTTTCAGAGCGTTACCTTGGCAAAGGGGGTAGATGGAGCGAACTGTATGAATCGAACCGCGAAATGATCTCCGATCCGGATCAGCTGATGGTAGGGGTAGAATTGCGTATTTCTAAACATTAACTTTTTCCTATGGAATCGCTGATTGAACAGTTGACCACTAATCCCGTCATGCTGGCGGTGGTTATAGTACTGGCAATTCTTATCCTTTTCTCCGTTATAAAAAAACTTATCAAGCTGGCGCTGGTAACTGTTGCAATTCTCACACTCTATCTCGGATACCTGGCGTACACAGGTAAGGAAGTACCCACGACACCTGAAGAACTTAAAGAGACAATTCAGGAGAAAATTGAAGAAGGTAAAGAGGTGCTCGACAAAAAGATGAAAGAGATGAATCGCTCTCTCAAGAAAAAGACTTCAGAATTGATGGAGGAAAAAGTGGAGAAGCTGTTTGAGGATACCAGTTCAGTCCATCAAAACAGTAAGCTGTAGCTAAGCGTTGGCCTCTCGCAGACGCTGTGTCAGGATCTTAACGATACCTTGCATGATTTCCATCCTGCTGGCCATAAGGTCATAGAAGTCTTCACCATTAATCTCAAGTAGGGTTGTCTCTTCTGTAGAAGTAACTGAAGCTGACCTCGGTTCCTGATCTAGCAGTGCCATCTCTCCAACAAACTTACCTTTTGAGAGAACGGCCAATTCCTTGTCGCCTTTATGAATTCTTACAGCGCCGTCTATGATAATGAACATGGAGTCGCCTACATCACCCTCTTCAAAGATAGTTTGTTCTGAGTCGTATTCTATTTCCTCGGCAATTTGGGCAACATGTGAAACCTCCTCTCCAGGGATGTCACGGAATAGATCAACACCTTTCATGAAAATGGTTTTTTCAAGAGTAGAGTACATAGATGCCTCCTTAAGTATGAATTCTTCGGTTGGGAAATCCTTCATGGTTTTGAGGGGTGAACTCTCTTCTGCCCACTGCACAGAACAGACTTCACGAATGGTCTGATCCCTTGGGATCTTAGTCCAGTCCATATTTCCATTAGTTATATCACTATTTAACGAGTAGTCCAGCGCGATGGCCGATGTCCAGGGATTTCCTGAATAGAGCCAATGGGCCATTGTTTCGGTGATGTCTGCTTGTTTACTGACAAACTGCTTGCCCTTGGCCACTTTCTCACTTAGATCGGAGTCGTCAAACAGAGGTATGATGAGTTCCCGGGTCTCAATGGATAGCAGGTTGTCGAGAATTTCCAGTACGTTGGATTGGGCACCGCTCTCGCCGGCCGTCAGAGCGTGCATATAAGTTTCAATGGGGCTGTCGGGAAAAGGCAAGAGTGCCAGCTTTAGAATTATTCCCTTACGTTTTGTGACAGTTGTTGATAGGAAATCTTTGATCAGGTATCCTTTTTCGTCATTTTCGAACGTCTGAAAAAGTGTCAGGGCGAAGTAAGTCTCTTCAGCCATTTCTCTTAGAAGTGCGTTACTCCTGTGAATAACTTCTTCAGGCAGGGGTGACTGCCGCGCCAGTTTCAGAAGACTGTCTACAACTTCTCTTGTGAGATCGAGATCATCACTTGAACCTTGTTCAACAATTTTTACCAAATCAGCATGATCCCTGTAGTCACTCAATGTGTGGACTGTTCCAATAAGCTGTGCCTTTGATGTCTCCTCATCATTCATCACATTTCCCAGTTTTTCTGCGACGGTTGATTCATCAAAGGATTTCAGGGCCCGTCTGGCTGCCGGCAGGGTGAGTGGGTCGTCCAGATTCCTAACAAGTGGAGATATGAGGGACTTATCACTTCTTTCTTCTGCCAGTTGAGCGGCTCTGCTTCTCACATCCGGTGAATCATCTTTCAACAGTTTAGCGAGACCCTCATCTGATAAAATATCCGAGATATGACCGACAGAAGACAGAGCGGCCAATTGAGTATCATCATCTTTATCGAAAAGCATTTTGTTAATCGTCTCATTAGCCTGGGTCGAAGAAGTATCTTCCATGAGAATCAGACTTGCCGCCGCGGCAGCTTTTCTTTTTTTACTACTTTCCGAAAGTAGTTCAACCAGTTGTCCCGCTGTGGATGAATTTCGACGGATGCCGCAACTGATCATGGCGCGAGTGGCAAGGCTCTCATCCTCGTGATCGATGAGTGGAGTTATCACCTCATCAGGAATGATATCGGGATGCTTACTGGTCATAACAAGTATCTTGCCTTTTAACATAGGTGAGCCACTCTCAAACAATTCCAGAATGTCTGATTTCCATGGTGCCAGAGGGAGGTCTTGCATGGTATCGAGGGCGAACAGTTTCTGGTGGTCATCGCCCTCGGTCAACGTTTTCCGTATGGTTTCAACAATGACCGGATCTGTAACGTCTATCTCAAGCTCTTCAAAATCGAGTCGTCTTTTTTCGATGGCTTTTCTCAGCTCTGTCACATAACCGGTTTTCAGCTTGAAATTTGCCAACAGCCAGACCGCAAGCATCACTACTGTGGGTATGGAGAGCAACCTGACATCATCAACAAAAAATGATAAACCGATGATAAGCAGACCGGCGAGGCCAGCCGCTCCATTCTTAATTGTCCCGTCTATAAAAGGTTTAGCTTTACTTTTTTCCTGAGGGGAGACGGGCAACCAGAGAAGTTGACTGGACGTATCGTGTATAGTGAACCTGAAGATCGAGTCGCCTGCTTTTGCCAACACGCCTGAAAGAACAACCGGTGCAAGCAATACCATTCCACTTCCTAGAAACAGAGCTGCAGGAAGAAACATGAGGCCCCACAAAACACCAAACTTTGATAGAAATCTTCCTGTTACAAAGAATTGCAAAAAAATGGAGACAAAACCAATGGTACCGTATAAGGTTCCGAAAAGGGCAGCCATTTCCGATTCATTCAAATTTTCACTGACGATGATCTTCATTTGATAGTCAACCAGGGCGCCCACCACGGCCGCTAAGGCTATAGTTAGCGTCATCACTTTCAAATAAGGCGAGGCCAGCATGCCTCCTTTAGTTTTCGTCTCTTTCTTTGGTTTGGCACCTTTAGATGGTGCCGAGGACTCCGTTTCCAAGAAACGGCCGGCGAAGATTGCAGCCACAATGGCGAAACCGATGAACACAGATGTGGCTGGCAACAGGAAATTTGTTCCAAAAGCATCCACTAGGCTTCCCATAGAAAAACCGAACATAGTATTGGCAATGGCAGCACCACTGGCAACGAGACTAAACAGCCGTTTTGCTTCTCTGGCTGTGAAAGCAGAACCGGTCAGTATCCAAAACTGGATCATCATAACAGTGCCTATTACTTCGAACCAGATGTAGAGAACAGGATAAATCCATTCAGCCAACAAAAGTTGAATAACTATGAATGAGGCGGCGCCGATCCCGAATGTTCCGATAATCTGTGGAACGATGGGAATTTTGGCGGATAACTTGGTCATGATGGCGATGGTAATCCCTATCATGAAGGCTGTGAGGATCATCATATGAGGTAGATAGGCAGGGTCGAAACGACTCAGGAAGAAGGTGTCCCGGGCGGTCCTGCCAAACATGAATGAACCCATCATAAAGAAAAAGCAAAGGAAGAAAGGTAGGACCTTCTTTCCTTCGCCGGGCTTCATCTGAAACAGTTTATTCAGGAAGTTCATTATTGTATGAGCGCAGGTGCCAGGGTGTAACTTTGTACAGTCACAGAAAGACTAAATGTTGAGGTCACGATCGTTCAAGTTACCAATAGGTACCCGTAGTCTCAAACGAATGCAAAAGGGTTATTTCTTTTTTTCCAACGCTTCACTCATTTCACGTTTCCACCAGGCGACTTCCTGTGGCGTTAAACTCCGGTCTTTACCGGACTGACTGCTTCCCCGGCGGCGCTTTTTTTTGCTCGATGCGTACAATTCATAAAATTGTTCAGGCTGCATATACCGGCAACCGCTGGCGGTAATCAGGCGCTTTAATCCACCATCATTCGTGACCACGATATTACTTTTTTCCGGAAGCGCTTTCTCAGCGATTACAGTGTCAGCGTCCCGGTTGCTTCCACTGAAGACTACCTTGAGATTACCGTGGCTTTTCGGTATTTCGAATGGTGGATTGCCATCGAAAACGAGGACGATCTTAACATTTCGACTATCGCAGTAATCGGCGCAGTCAGTAATGACCCTCTTCAGGCAAGAAGGGTAATCCCGATCCAGAATCTCCAGATAGGGTGGAATGGAATGGATGGTATTGTGCCCGTCAATGATATAGCGTATCATGACGAACTGGACATGATTAAATAGAGAATAATGATGAGCACTAATAATATCACAAGCCGCACCATCCAGCCCGTTTGCGTGCGAAAAAAGGAGGGGATTGTGTCATCCAGATCATCCATTTGCTGCTTAGTCCGTTGGCTCAACAGATATTTTGAGCCAAAGATGATGAGACCAAACAGCAGGAGAAAGAGACCAAGACGCATAAGAAGGTCCATCAGTCAGAATTGAATTCGCTCGGTGTAAGTGTCTTCATGGAAAAAGCGTGGATAGACCCGCCCATGAGATCACCGAGGGCGTCGTAGACCAATCTGTGCCGTTTCAGAAGAGGAAGATTCTCAAAATCAGCCGAAACGATGAGTGCTGAAAAGTGACCTCCTCCGTACGGGTTGCCGCTGTGACCAGCATGCATTTCGGAATCATCATGAATCTCGAAGTGAGAAACATCAAGACTTGCCCGTATTGTCTTTTCAATCTGAGCTATCATTCCATTACAAGTCTAAAAGGGAAAACAGAAGATTGCAACCGGTCTCCGCATGAAATGGTTGGTGGCGGTAAGTTTCCCACTTATCTTTCATCCTTTTCTGAAATTGGAGATGTCAACTATGCCATTTAAACCGTTACAGTTTACACCATTACCAGATGATGAAATGATCCAACGCTCCTTAACCTTCCGTGAACAGTTAGCCACTCGCCGCAGCGTCCGCCATTTCTCTACGAAGGAAGTGCCTATGGAAGTGATCAGTAATGTGGTCATGACGGCTTCATCGGCCCCTTCCGGTGCCAATAAGGAGCCGTGGACGTTTGTGATTGTGAAGGATTCCAAAATTAAGCGTGATATCAGGATCGCCGCTGAAAAAGAAGAAAAAGCGTTCTACGACCATCGTGCGCCCGAGGAGTGGCTTGCCGACCTGGAACCGCTGGGGACTGACTGGAACAAGCCGTTCCTTGAAGATGCACCCTTTCTTATCGTAGTGTTCAAGAAGATTTATGGTATGGAAGATGATTTACAATTCAAGCATTATTACGTGAACGAATCAGTTGGGATCGCCAGTGGGTTCTTGCTGGCTGCAGTCCATCAGGCGGGACTTGTGGCTCTTACACATACACCGAGCCCCATGGGATTCCTGGCTAATATCTTAAAGAGACCTGACAATGAGAGGGCCTTTCTGCTCATACCGGTAGGATATCCTGCGGAGGATGCTGAGGTTCCTGTTTTGACCAAGAAGACATTTGAAGAAGTAGCGGAGGTATTCTAATGAACAGAGTCAGAGATATTGGGGTGTTTGTTTTAATAGTTGTTGGTTTAGGATTCTGGTTAACTCGGCAGAAAGGTGATGGGGCGCCTTTCAGAATAAGTACCGTTAAGAAGGCCGAAAAACTTTCAGGTCTTCAATTCGGATCAGCTGATAGAAAACTGATGATGGAAGACATTACCAGCAACCTGGAGAGCTATGAGAGCATTCGTGATCTGAAGATTCCAAATTCAGTTCAGCCCTCAATTCAGTTTAATCCGGCACCCATTGGCGCTCAGTTTGACAAGATTAGACGTCCAATACGATGGAGTCCCGTCGGGGAAGTTTCAAGACCGGACAATCTTGAAGAATTGGCATTTGCTTCTGTAGCACAATTGGCTGAGTTGATCCGGACTCGCCAGGTGAACTCAACCGAACTGACAAAAATGTATCTCAGTCGTTTGAAAGAGCACGGGCCCACACTTGAATGTGTTGTAACCCTGACAGAGGATCTCGCCCTTAAACAGGCAGCCCGTGCTGACAGAGAGATTGCTGCTGGAAAGTATCGTGGACCGCTTCACGGCATTCCCTACGGTGCTAAAGACCTCCTGTCTGTTGAGGATTACAGGACGACATGGGGCGCTACTCCATACAAGGATCAGATGATTGATGACAATGCTGCAGTCGTGAAAAGGCTCGAGGAAGCAGGAGCAGTGCTTGTGGCAAAATTGACGCTGGGTGCACTGGCGTGGGGAGATGTCTGGTTTGGCGGAAAGACGAAGAATCCGTGGAATCTTGAGGAGGGATCCAGCGGGTCCTCCGCCGGTTCAGGTTCTGCCACGGCGGCAGGTCTTGTGGCCTTTGCCATTGGGACTGAAACCTGGGGTTCTATTGTTTCACCGTCAACACGGTGTGGTGTGACCGGCCTGAGACCAACATTCGGCAGGGTTAGCCGGGCAGGCGCCATGGCCCTGAGCTGGTCTATGGACAAGATCGGTCCAATGTGTCGCACTGTGGAAGACTGTGCAATGGTATTCAACGCCATTTACGGCCCGGATGGACAAGATCAATCGGTAGTGGATCTTCCTTTCAACTACCGGCCGGGGGTGGATTTCAGCAAACTGCGCTTCGGTTACTTTAAGTCAGCCTTTGATGAAGACTATCCCACAAAGGAAAATGATGAAAAGGTCTTGGATGTGCTTAGGGGGTTGGGTGCAGATCTGGTTCCGTTTGACCTTCCGGATTTCCCTGTTGAGAATCTTTCTTTCATTTTAAGTGCCGAAGCAGCCGCTGCATTTGATGAACTTACTCTATCCAAGGAGGACGCGCTTCTCGTGAGACAGGAGCGTCGGGCATGGCCGAATGTTTTCAGGGCTTCCAGGTTCATCCCTGCTGTGGAATATATTCAGGCGAACCGGGCGAGACATATGCTTCAGCAGGAAATGGCTGAAAAGATGAAAACAGTCGATCTTTATGTAACACCTTCTTTTGGTGGCAATAATTCTTTACTCACCAATCTTACCGGACATCCTTGCGTGGTAGTGCCTAACGGCTTCAAGGAGAATGGGAGTCCAACCAGCATCAGTTTCATCGGTCAGCTTTATGATGAAGGGACGATTCTGGCTGTGGCGAAAGCCTATCAGGACGCTACCGACTGGCACAATCAACATCCCTCAATGTTCATTCCTTAGATTATAAAACGTTCACGAGAGGAAGCGATGGCAACCGGAACACATGAATATGTTGAAGACCCCAGGAATGAGAATGTCCTCATCTATGTGAATGAGGAAATCGTTCCTCGGCCCGATGCGAAGATATCCGTCTTTGACAGTGGATTTTTACTGGGTGACGGCGTCTGGGAAGGAATCCGCCTCCACTACGGAAAGCTGGCTTTTCTGGATGCTCACCTGGACCGACTCTACAGCGGAGCGAAAGATTTGGCCATAGATATAGGTGTGAGCAGAGAGGAAATGACCAAACTCATCCAAAAGACACTGGATGCCAACGGCATGAATGATCACGTCCACATCCGTCTTATCGTTTCGCGCGGTCTCAAGAGAACACCATACCAGCACCCCAATGCGAATGTGGGGGGACCTACTATAGTCATCATCCCAGAGTACAAGATTGCGAGCGAACAGGTTTTGGAACAAGGAATTCGACTCGGCACAGTTTCCATCCGGCGGGGAACTGTTGACACCCAGGATCCCCGTCTCAACACGCTGAGCAAGCTAAACTGTATCTCCGCGTGTATCGAGGCTGACCACCTTGGCTATGATGAAGGACTTATGCTGGATGAGAACGGCAACGTCTCCACATGTAATTCCACCAACTTTTTCATCGCCCGTGATAATGAAGTTTGGACATCTAAGGGTGAATATTGTCTTCCGGGTGTCACCCGGGGAAACATTATCAGGCTTTGCGAGGAGAACGATATACCAGTTTTCCAGAAAGATTTTTTAGTAGAGGAAGTCCACAGTGCAGACGAGGCATTTGTGACGGGGACTTTCGCCGGTGTGATCCCTGTAAGTGAAGTGGATGGGCATGAGCTTTCTGGCGGGAAGCGGGGAGATATGACCGAGCGTCTGCAACAGCTCTATATTGAATTGATTAAACGGGAATGTAATAGTGACTGACAACATTCTTCGGATTGCCATGTGGTCCGGGCCCAGAAACATTTCAACCACCCTCATGCGTTCCTGGGAAAGTCGCGGTGACACTTTTGTCACCGATGAGCCGTTCTATGCTTACTATCTTTCAGCTACCGGTCGGAACCATCCCGGCAAGGAAGAAGTGATTGCTTCGCAACAGACCGATTGGCGCCTGGTGGCAGACTGGCTCACGGACTCTCCACAGAACGGATATTCGGTATGGTATCAGAAGCATATGGCTCAGCATTTTCTACCGGAGATGGAGAAAGAATGGACCTCCGGTCTTATGAACTGTTTTCTCATCAGGGAACCAAGAGAGGTGCTTCTCTCATATACTGCTAAAAGAGAGAATGTATCCTTACCTGAAATCGGCTACTGTCAGCAGTTGGAACTGTTTGAATACGAGAAAGAAAAAACAGGGCAGATTCCGCCAGTTCTGGACTCACGAGACGTGTTGGAAAACCCGAAAAGGATGCTGAGTCTGTTATGTGAAAGGGTGGGTGTAGATTTCTCTGAACGGATGCTCTCCTGGCCGGCAGGGAGGCGCGAGACGGACGGAGTCTGGGCAAAGCACTGGTACGACCGAGTTGAGAAGTCTACCGGCTACCTGCCTTATAAAAAGAAAACTGTTGATTTGCCTGATGAACTCTTACCGCTCTGTAAAGAAGCGACAGAATACTATGAAGTACTAAAGGCAAACAGATTGAAAGGTGATTGAATAATGAGTATCTGGTTCAAGGATTATACAACCGATAAGCACGGCTCGATGGAAATGACCGGGCTTAACAAGCTGATTGGCATTAAGATCACAGAAATAGGTGATGACTATCTGAAAGGGACAATGCCTGTCGATGATCGAACAAAACAGCCCGTAGGGCTTCTTCACGGAGGTGCGAACTGTGTGCTTGCTGAAACGCTTGCCAGTATGGGTGCATATCTGGTTATTGATCCATCAAAAAATAATGCGGTCGGGATTGAGATCAACGCCAACCACATCAGAAGTGCTAAGGAGGGTGAGGTGACAGGTACAGCCCGGCCTATTCACCTGGGAAAGCAGACTCATGTCTGGCAAGTAGAAGTCACAAGGGATGACGGAAAACTTTCATGCGTCAGTAGAGTGACAATGGCTGTGATCGACCGTAAAGAAGGAGGGGAAAATGAATAAGATAAAAAGTTCGGTTCTAATTCTAATAATGTTCCTGACGTTATTGCCAGGACAGACACCGCATAAACACAGCCATGACCGTGTGATTCGTTTCCCCGACGTTCCGGGGTACAAAACGCTCACCTGTGATCTCCATATGCACACTGTTTTTTCTGATGGAGATGTTTGGCCAATTATCCGTGTAGATGAAGCGATCCGGGACGGTCTGGATGTTATCGCCATTACTGAGCATCTGGAATATCAGCCCCACAAAGAGGATATACCCAACCCTGACCGGAACCGGTCACATGTTGTTGCCAGCAAACGGGGCGAAGGGCATGACCTCATCATTCTCAACGGCTCAGAGATAACACGCGAGATGCCGCCTGGGCACTCCAATGCGGTATTTGTAAAAGACGCAAACAAATTACTTCAAGAAGATGCCATGGATGTGTTTCGCGAGGCGAAGCGCCAGGATGCCTTTGTTTTCTGGAATCATCCTAACTGGCTGTCTCAGACGCCGGACGGTATCGTCCCTCTTTCAGATATGCACAAGGATCTCATCAAGAAAAAACTTCTCCATGGTATTGAAGTGGTGAATGACACCACTTACTCTGACGAAGCGGTACAAATTGCGCTGGATTACAATCTCACCATGCTGGGTACGTCTGATATCCACGGCTTGGTGGACTGGCAATACAGAGTACCCCAGGGTGGACATCGTCCTGTTACACTTGTCTTTGCAAAAGAGAAGTCAGCCGAAGCCGTAAAAAAGGCTCTGACTAAGCGACGGACAGTGGTGTGGTTCAACAATCTCCTTATCGGCAGAGAGACAGAGATGATGCCGCTCCTGGAGGCGTCCATTAAGACTGATGCCGCCAGCTACAGAGGTAACAGTGATGTGGCGGAGGTCATTTTAAAGAATTATTCCGATTCGAAGTTTATTCTGAGTAATCGGGGAGAATTCAACTTCCAGGCAAAGGGCGATCTTGTCACCGTGCCGCCGCATTCCACTGTCACCCTGCTGGTTAAGACCCTGAAAAGACTCAGCTCATTTGAGTTAAAATTCGAGGTGATGAACGCCTTGACAGCGCCTCGAACCCACCCGACCATTACTTTTTTTGTTGCGCTTCCCTAGCTTTTCCTGAAAAATAAAAAGCCCCCGGTTGGGGGCTTTTTATTGTCCTAAAAGTTAGCGGGCTATGTTTTAGTCTTCTTTACCTTTTAATGAGACATAATATGCTACCCCAATCATCACGGCCTGAAGACCCAGGGCTGGTAGCGGGGGAGTTACTTCAGGCATCATATAGTGTCTGAGAGCACCTGCGAGGCTCACTGTCATTGCCACAGCGAAGGCAAACAGGATTTTCTTTGCGACAGCTGCTTCAACAGTACGAAGCAGGAGCATAAGAACTCCCATACCAACTATTACACTCGCCATGGCTTCATGCATTAAACTACCCACGACTATACTCTGTTCGTTTATTAATCGTGTTACAAAGGCTCCTTTTACGATTGTCTCACTCATGAAAAATACTGAGGCACCCATAAGTACATTAAGACTACCTAGAACTGTAATGACAAGATTTGGATTCATTTTGACTCCCCTTGTTTTATTAAGATGATAATATCAAACAATCATGAATTATAAAATAAATTTGATTTGTACAAATGAAGAAACTGAAGAAAACCTTACTTCAAAAGCACCATTTTCCG
>DTTI01000023.1 GCA_012964825.1 Candidatus Neomarinimicrobiota bacterium | reverse complement strand
CGAACCCTTGGTTTGTGGGCGATATCCCCTTCTACTGTCAGTGGAATAGTCAGTATGCTTTTCTTCAATAAACATAAAGCCAGAGGCGTTTCATACTAAAAATTACAAAATATATTCCACAGTGTGTCGACAGCATTTACTCCAACTCCTACCCCCATCAATTTCACGGGTTGGGGGGTTAAGAAGGTTGGGATAAGCACTATATTATATAGTAGGGGTTAGTACAGGTGTATTACAATATAAACTCCTCAATGTATGTTAATCACCGTTAAACCTTAACCAAAGGAAAAATGATTTTGCAGAGGGTTTATTGTTTTTACCATCCCAAAATTCATATTCCTCTCCTCATTGATATTACACCTATCTCTCCTTAGTTTGGCTTCAGAGTTGTAGGTTCCCTAGCTATGCTTTCTCAACGAGTATGCTTATCTCAAAATGGCAAAGTGGCAGGTAGAAGAAAGGAAGAGGGAGCTAGAAACATTCTTTGGCCAATGATAATAGCATTGTCTTTCCAAGAGGAGCTTTAAAGTGACATTAGAAAAAATCAATCTAAAAGAAAAATTCTCAATGTTCTCAAAATACTGGTCCCCGCGTGTGGTTGCTGAAATGAATGATTATCAGTTTAAACTCGTCAAAATTAAAGGCGAGTTTGTTTGGCACGAACACAAAGATACAGATGAAGTCTTTATAGTGATTGAAGGGTCAATGAGCATTGAGTTTCAGGATGGTATAGTCGAATTGTCGGAAGGAGAAATGTTTGTCGTCCCGAAAGGTGTGGGACACAAGACTTTTGCGGAAAGCGAATGTAAAATAATGCTTGTTGAACCAAAGGGTGTAATAAACACTGGTGAAACAGGCGGTGAGATGACAGCACCCAATGATGTTTGGGTTTAAACCTAATTTCCCCAATCTCAGCCTGGATAGTGAAGGTGGCATGTGGGGATGAAAGTGTGAGAGACATATTTACGATCGATATTTTATAGGAAAGAAAATGAGGGTATATCCCACAAAATTTGATTCTTGGTTAACAGTTCTAATTTTAGGAACGATTTTATTCAACTTAGTGATGGGAATAATGGTTTATCAATATTCAAGGGTTGGTGGATTCATTTGTTTTGGAGTTATAGGATTTTTAATCCTTTTATTGTCTCTTTTTTTACCATGTAGATACACAATGTTTGATGAACACTTACTTATTCAATCAGGTATATTGAAGAAAAGAATCAAATATGAGGATATTCTAAGTTTTGAGAAGAGCTTTAACCTTTTGGCTGCTCCGGCCTTCTCTCTGAAGAGGGTAAAGATCAAACTCAGAAAAGGATTCGCCCTTGTATCACCCAAAGATAGAGATGATTTCATTTTGGAGTTAGAAAGAAAAACGGAATGAGTTTCGTTTTTTCGATCAGATACGTTTGATATTATATGGTAATTGTTAATTATGATTTCTAAAGAAAAACCTGAGCTCTCATTTTTTCAGATTATCCTTCCTGTATTTTTTCTGGGGGTATTAATTATTTTTGGGATGGTTATTCGCCCTAAAATTTGGGGCCAACCTCCCTTTCCACTAGAAATCGTATTCTTGTTAGCAGCGGTATTTGCTATCGCTGAATTCATGCTTTTAGGTTTCCAATGGACTGATATCCAAAATGCCTTTATTCAAAAACTGGCGAAGGGATTTCCGGCCATCCTGATTCTGTTTGCAATCGGTGTCATAATCGGTACCTGGATTATCAGCGGCACCATTCCCATGCTGATCTACTACGGAATCCAGTTAATCAATCCCACCTACATTTATTTGCTGGCCTTTCTTATCCCCATCATTTTTTCAACTCTGACGGGGACATCTTGGGGATCAATAGGCACCATCGGCGTGGTCATCATCGGTGTTGCTGGTGTAATCGAAGCCAATTTGGGAATTACAGCCGGTGCTATCGTTGGTGGGGCGTTTTTCGGGGATAAACTTTCGCCCCTCTCAGATACCACCAACATTGCTGCCATGGCCACCGAAGTAGACCTGTACGACCATATCCGCTCCATGATGTATACCACTATGCCATCGGCCATCTTCGCTTCGGTCATATATTTTATCCTCGGGTTTACTCATCCTCCCACGGGAAGTGAATTAGACACCAGTCAAATCGCACCTACCTTGGAAGCAATCTCATCTATGTTCAATTTTAATATTTTCCTGCTGCTTCCGGCCGCCATCGTTTTGATCGGCTCCATACGAAAAATGGCCACCCTGCCAACTTTGCTTATTTCTTCTCTATCTGCCTGTCTCTTGACGGGTATGTTTCAACCATATTCATTGAGTGATATCATGTCAACCATCCATAGAGGATTCGATTCAGAAATGGCTTATTGGGTGGCAGGAATACCAGAAAATATCAATGTTTTGTTCACCCGTGGTGGACTGTATGAGCTGAATGAAGCTATCATCTTTTCAATCATGGTATTTGTATTTATCGGCACGATTGACCTGGTTGATGCCATGCCTAAAATTGTGGACAGGATTTTTACCTTTATTAAATCCAAAGCATCTCTAATTGTATCTTCTCTTTTTGCGACTGCATTCACCAACGCCATCACCTCCAATCAGTCTGCTACCAGTTTCATTATTGGTGATGCTTTCGGAAAGCGTTACGATACATTATCTGTTTCTCGTAAGGTTTTATCCCGGTCTATCGAAGACTACGGTACCATGTTTGAGAGTCTGATTCCCTGGCATGCCACAACTATTTTTCTAACGGCAACCCTGAGTATATCCTATGGAGAATATTGGCACTGGCAATTTTTATCCCTGATAAATTTGGTAATGGCGCCAACCTTGGCCATTTTAGGAAAAGGGTGTTTTTTCAACGAAGAATAAATACTGTATTATTATAGATCCCGCCCCGCACTCTGCGGGACACTCCTCTATATAGCTGGGATTAAATAAGGATTTTTAATGTGCGGATGAGATGATCCACATCCGCTTCTGAATTGTATCCCTGGATCGATATCCGGAAGGCCGTATGCCCCTCATGAGCCATGGTTGGTATCTCAATTTGATGATCATCATATAATTGTTCTTTAAAAGCTACCGTGTCAGCTATGGGGAATAAGATGGTGGCCATCTGTCCCAGCCAATCATCAGGACAAAGTTGCGGCAGTCCTGTCAGCTTGGTGATTCGATTACGCGCATCCAATACCATTCCCCGGCAACGTGATCTGACTAAATCCCAATCGTGTTGACTCTGGAATTCGATAGCCGCCGGGACGGTGAGAAAGGCACTCATATCCCGAGTGCCCTGCCACTGGAAAATATTTACATATCGGCTTTCACTATGCAGCTGGGTTGATGCATTGAATTCGTTGTATTCTTTTCCCCAGCCCCAGCTAAAGACTAATGGCCGCATTGCATTTTGCAGTTCTTTCCTGACGTAAAGAAACGAAACACCCTTCGGGCAGCACAGCCACTTATGGCAGGCACCGGTATAATAATCAGGATCCATTGCTTTAATGTCTAAAGGAATATGACCCGGCACGTGAGCCCCATCAATAATGGTTTTAATCCCCCGCGCTTTCGCTTCTTTGACAATTTTCTCTATGGGGAAGATTAGAGCGGTAGGACTGGTGATATGACTTACAAAAACATATCTGGTGCGCGATGTGGCTTTAGCCCAAAAACTCTGGCAGAATTCTTCAACTGATGTGATGGGTAAGGGAATTTCACTTTTGATATATTTAAAACCCGATTTTTCAGCATAATAAACCCATGCTCGATCGCAGGCACCATACTCTTGATCAGTGGTAAGTACTTCATCCCTCTCATTCAAGTTTAAACAAGGAATTAGATTACTGACCGCATGGGTGGGGTTTGGGAAATACACCAGATCATCTTTGTCACAATTGATGTATTCACCTAAGGCTCTTCGAGAATTTTCTAGGTGGGTAAATACTTCTTCTGTCTGAAATTTGACGGGGCGGGCTTCCAGCTTTCTTTGCCATTCCTGGTATTCATCAAAGACCGGTTTTGGACAGGCACCGAAAGAACCGTGATTTAAAAAAACAATGTCAGGATCTAGGAGAAACTGGGGACGTAACGATTTTGATGTGTTATTCATATAAATAATAATAGGCTTCTTTTATCAAACAAAAAACCCTTCGAATTAAGGGGTTTTAGTCTATAATTGCTAATCCGGTACAGTTTTATGTAGCTTATATTCCTAGGCATTTTGCAATACAGTTATTCATCGATTATGGGAACAGTTTGTATGGAAATAACCCACATTATGCTTCTTAAGCTTGAAAGTGATGGGAGGATGGTCAAGAATAATAGATCTATAAATATTGAAGATAGGTTTGGAGGATAACCATGCCTCGTTTTTGTCTGGCTACAGTATTCCTTTGCTCCATGCTATTCATATCAGTTTACGGACAGCAGCGGGAAATAGAATTAAATGGTAAGAATAAAAATGAGATTGATCTGAAATATTTATTTTTTTTACCGGAAGGTTATGATGATGACCAAAAATCAAAATGGCCTCTGATCTTATTTCTACATGGAATAGGTGAAAGGGGTAATGATCTGGAATTGGTAAAAATTCATGGCATTCCCAAAATTGTTAAAACAGAAAAAAAATTCCCTTTCATTGCCCTGTCGCCGCAATGCCCTGCTGATTATGTCTGGAAAGATGAAGCTATGCAGGAAGCTGTATTGGACCTCTTGTTAAAAATATTGAAAAATTATCGTGTTGATAATAATCGTGTCTATGTTACCGGATTAAGTGTAGGTGGGTACGGTACTTGGGCTTTGGCTGCAAAAAATCCTGATCTGTTCGCTGCAGCAGTACCGATATGTGGCGGCGGTGAACCCTCAACCGCCAGAGTCTTGAAAGATATGCCAATTTGGGTTTTTCACGGTGCACGAGATGAGGTGGTATTGCCAGAAGAATCCGAAAAAATGGTTAGAGCGCTTCAAAGAGTAAACGGTAAGGTGCGTTATACATTATATCCCCATGCTTATCATGATTCATGGACAGAGACTTATGCTAATCCTGAGCTGTACGATTGGTTGCTTACCCACAAAAGGACGGATTACTGAAATTCTTAGCACGTTACGTGAAAAAGATTTAACGCGCATTCCCTAGCAAATCATGAACAGATATTTTTTTCCAATTGGTTTTTTTGTGGTTTGCGTCTTGACCGCTTCAGACCGGCCTACTGTTACAGCCCATTGGACTGATAGCCCCATCACGGTAGACGGTACTTTGGATGAACCCACCTGGCAGACCATTCAACCCATAACTGAATTTGTCCAGCGCTTGCCTCATGATGGGGATACGCCCAGTGAAAAATCTGAAATGCGAATAGCTTACGATAGTAAATACCTCTATATAGGACTCACCTTTCATGATAATAATCCGGAACTCATAAGAGCCTCCATTCTGAGCCGCGGGGGATGGATCCACCGGGATGATTTTGTTTGGATCGGCTTGGACACGTACCATGACCGGCGCAATGCCTACTTCTTTGAAATGAATCCTCTGGGTACCCAGGATGATGCCCTGATTACCGATGAGAACAAACCAAGTCTGGATGAATGGGCCTGGGATGGTGTTTACATCAGTGAAGGCAGAATTACTGATATTGGATGGATCATGGAACTTGCTATTCCCTGGACGACCCTGAGGTTTCCCGACAAAGAAGATTTGACAATGGGCATTGCCATTATGCGTCAAATCAACCGAAAAAATGAGAGCGTCATCTGGCCCCACATTCCACTTAATTATAATTCGGGCATTTTTCAAGTTTCTCAATACGCAAACTTGACAGGCTTGAAAAATATTAAGCGTGGTAGGAACATTAAGATAAAACCCTATGGGATTGGAGGTACTCAAGAACAAGAAACTGAAGATGGAAACAGTAGCGAAAGTATTGAAGACGCCGGCTTGGATTTATACTATGGCTTGAAATCGAACCTCACTCTCAACCTGACTTATAATACAGATTTTGCTCAGGTTGAAGCGGATAATGTCCAGATAAATCTGACCCGATTCAATTTGTTTTATCCAGAAAAACGAGAATTTTTTCTTACCCGAGCAAAATTGTTTGCGTTTGGCAATTCCCGTCAGACGGAAATGTTTTTCAGTCGCAGCATCGGCTTGGACCAGAACGTGTTGGGGGGGTCCAGAATTTATGGACAGATTGGTAAAACGTCCGTCGGCGCGCTAAATATTCATACTAGGGCTGAGAATGGATTGCCGGCCACCGCATACAGTGCAATCCGCTTGCGCTCTGATGTACGGGATCGTACAACAGTGGGTGCAATTATTACAGATTTATCCAGTAGTGGTGGTACCAATTCTGTATTTGGCATCGATGGGCAAATGCGCTTTTGGGGAAGCAGCAGTATCTCAGCATGGTTCAGTGAAGTAAATGATTCTGACCTGGGAAAACCGTCCTCTGCCTCCATGATTCGTGTGGATTTAAGGAATGATCGATATTATTTGTCCACGGGCCAGCATCATGTAAGTAGAGATTTTCGGCCGGGACTCGGTTTTGTCCAGCGAGACGATATGATCGGCACTGGGATAATGGCTGGTTTCACACCCAGGGTGGGCGATGGTGATGAATTGATTCGTCAATGGAAGTTTAGTATTTATGCCCGAGACGTAAGGAACCACAGTGGTGTCAAAGAGACTGGTGTATTAAGTGGTGGGATTGAAGCACACCTGGAATCCAAGGACCGGATCGGTATTAAGGTTATTCAGAATATTGAACGACTGGCCGATCCTTTTTATCTGAAGAATGGAATCGAGATTCCGGACGGTGAATATGATGACAAAAAATTTGAATTTTCCGCGCGGTCCAACCAAAGCCGAGGACTTTGGGCTGAGATTCGCTTTACGCAAGGCAATTATTTTGGCGGAGATCAGACCAGTCTGGTCAGTTCAATTGGCAAACTGTTTTCAAACCACCTTACCTTATACGGATCGGTAAATCGCAACATTATTGATATGCCGCAGGAAGGAGAGTTTACCGCAGATATTTATGCCATAACTGCTGAGATGGCACTGAACAGAAAATGGTTCGGTAAGGCCTTGATCCAGTACGATAATTTTTCAGAATACCTACAGATCTACTGGCGTATCAACTGGATCCATACGCCGGGAAGCGATCTTTTTATCGTTTTGAATCAGCGCTACGACTTGAGTGGCCGGGGTAATGATTTGATCCAACAGGCACAGGTACTGAAATTGACATATCAATTTCAGATCTAAGGAGCCAAGAGGGGTCAATATTACAAGCTGCCAGGCACTCAGTACAGTTCGATACCGTTCGAATATGTGGTCTCGAAACTGTTTTTAACCATTAATTCTTAGAACTTAGATCGGGCCGGACTTTCCTCAATTCACTGGTAATTTTCTTGACGGCGCCGTTCAAAATGCTCTGCAGCCTTTTTACCTCTTTTTCATCAAACGCCTTTCTCATGACTGAACCAAGCTCATACATTCCTTCAAATTTATCCAACGGGTGAATAGATGCATAAACGCCCCCTTCACCCCCTATTACATTCTTGTAGAAGTGATGCTTATGGCCATCTTTCAACTTTTTATGTGCTTCATTCGCTCTTCCTATGAAATATGTAAAGTCAGCGTCCTTGCCCGGTCTAACGTAAAAGTAGGTTACCCTATACATATTGTAGTTTGCTTCATAAGGAAGGCTCAACTCAGGAACATAAGCTACATAACTTACCTCCAGGGAAGAGGCGTTCTCATCAATGTAAGGCAACATATTTAGCTGCCAGTGCTTTACATCTTTCTCAGATCTCACCCGTTTATCAAAATCAGTCCAACGATGACCAGAAGTGAAATGGAAGTACTGACCTGTCCTTTCCCCTGCAATCACTTCGTGTACATATTCAGGCCATTCTCCATCGCTGTGGAATTTCTGGCTATGTTCGGTCATCCCTTTTACCAGCTGGTCTTCCTTTCCGGTTTTGGCTTTCATATAGAAAATGCTGTAGATACGTTCTGGTTCTGATTGAGCATAGAGCCCTACTGTCCAAACCATGACAATAGACAGAGCTGCTGTACGTTTCAACATGAAATATCCCCTTATGATTTGATTATCTGATATGCCCTATTGGGACTTAACTGATACGTTACAAGATAATTAGAGAATGAATGAGGGTCAAGGAAGGATTCTTTGAATGATGAATAATGTTTTTTCTCTAAACGAGATTATTTATACCTCACTCCGTGCTTGATCACGATATCCACGTTTTGCAGGTGACTGATATTCCTCAGTACATCACCTCGCACGGCGATGATGTCCGCATATTTGCCAGCGGCAATGGTTCCTGAATTATCTTCCTGTTCCATGAACTTGGCTGGCCAATAGGTGGCCGCCCGGATGGCCTCCATGGCTGGCACGCCAAAATGGTTCACCCAGATGTCCAATTCGTTCCAGGTGGACTGGCTGTGGAAGAGCATGGGAACACCGCTGTCAGTGCCAATCATAAGCACGATGCCTGCCTCCCGGAGTTGCTGAAATTTTTTCTTCAAAGTAGGCCGTCGAATAGGCGTTAGTTGGTAATAGGGTAGCCGGTCTGGGGTTGCCAACGATGATCTGATATCATCGATAATATCCTGTGACAGGCCCTCTTTCCAAGAGGGGTCGTCCAGCATTTCGGGAAAGTCCCGCATATATTCATAGTTGAACAGTATGGAGACGGTGGGCGTCCAGTAGAGGGGGCCGAGATTCATTTGGGCCGTCCGCTCCTCAAGCATAGCCATGACGTCGGGTGGGTATTCCGGGGCACTGGATAGGCCCGTATGCTCAAAGTTGTCAACGCCTGCCTTTACTCCACGGCGGATCTCTTCGGGGCGGTGGGAGTGGCCCACCACTTTCAGATTATTCTTATGAGCTTCGTCCACGACTGCCAGCACTTCATCCATGGTCATCTGATCCTGATCAATAAGTTTGATAACATCCACCCCTGATTTGGCCAGTTTACGCACCTTGGCTCGGGCATCCTTTTCACCTTGCACACCCCACCTGAACTGCTCGGTTCCTGGATATGGTTTATGCTGAATAAAAGGGCCGGAAACATAAAGGGTGGGGCCGGGAATCTTGCCATCATTCACTGCTTTTTTAACGGCCAGTACGTCATCCAGCGGTCCTCCCAGATCCCGGGCGCTGGTGACTCCAGCAAGAAGAAGTTGTTTCGCCGAAGCAGGCATGATCTCATTCCTGAAACGACTTGAATATGTCTTGTCCCAGTGGTCGTAATCAGCGTGGCCATTGATCATCAAGTGGACATGCATATCCCAGAGGCCGGGCAGAACACTCATACCCTCTGTGCTGATGACTTCAGCATCTGGCGGCACGGCCAGGGAGCCCACCTGGCCCACAGCCTCGATCTGTTCACCTCGAATTAGAATGACGCTGTTTGCCAAAGGTTGACCTCCATATCCATCGATGAGTGTACCGCCAACCAGTGCTCTTACGGATTGAGGCTGAAGAGTGGTGTGAAAGAGAAGTCCCGTAAGGAGGGTCACTATCTTGATAGTATGATTTTTTTGTCTGATCATTGATGGTTCCTTCATCAAATGAAGTGTGAGATTGAACCTCACCAAAGTGAAGTTAACTAACTAAATATTCAGGTTTGATGGGGAGTTTTCTGACTCTTTTACCAGTGGCTGCAAATACGGCGTTGGCAACGGCGGGTGCGATGGGAGGGAGGCCCGGTTCACCTACACCACCAGGATGTTCGGTACTTTGAACAATGTGAACATCCACGTCTGGCATTTCATCAATTCTCAGCACATCGAAATCGTGAAAATTGCTCTGGACCACCTGCCCGTTCTTAATTGTTATCTCACCTTTGAGAGTTGCTGAAAGGCCGTATGCTATGGAACTTTCCATTTGAGTCTTTACAATGGACGGATTGACTGTTTGCCCGCAGTCAACTGCGCAAGTAACCTTATGGACTGCCACTGTTCCATCATCTTTTACGGAAATTTCCGCCACTTGGGCCACGTATGAACCGAAAGAAGCGTGATTAGCAACACCATGAAAGTGACCGGTCGGTAGTTTCTTTCCCCAATTGGCATTATCAGTTGCCAGGCGCAGAACGCCTGCGTCCCGGGGAGAATTCTTTAAACGTTCTAGGCGGAATTGAACCGGGTCTTTCCCAGCAGAATAAGCCAATTCATCTATAAAACATTCGTTGGCATAGGCATTTTGAGAATCGTAAACGGAGCGCCACCAGCCAAGCGGAACGCTTACCCTTACTGATTTATACTCAACACGTATGTTGGGAATTTCATAGTGTATGTTTCTTGCGCCTTCCAGAGCAATAAAACTATCCATCTTATCTTTGAAAGGGACGGGGTATTTGAACATTTGGCCAAACAATACAGAAGGTGCTATAACTTTATGTTTCCACACATCCAGTTTCCCATTATTATCCAAGCCCCCAGATAAAATATGTTTACTTGTAGGTCGGTAGTAACCGTGGCGAGTATCATCCTCTCTTTTCCAGATAAGCTTTACCGGTTTCTTCATTTTTTTTGCTACTTCTAATCCATCATCAATAAAGTCATTGAAAGATTTTCTGCCGAAACTGCCACCAAGGAATGGGACATGAATTTCAATCTTATCCTTGGGTAATCCAGTAATCTTGGCAGCTTGTTCATGAGCCTGACTTGGGTTTTGTGTAGGTGCCCAGATCCTGCAGAAATCCGGTTTTATGTCTACCACGCAATTAACAGGTTCCATGGCGGCATGAGCTTGATAGGGAACCTCATAAACAGCATTTATCACTTTATCAGCTTTTTTTAGAGCACGCTCAGGGTTCCCCTCTTTCTTGCCTGTAGCTCCTTTCTTATCAGCCATATCATTGATTAGTTTTGTTATCATTTCACTGTCAAGATCAGGTGATTCACCTTTGCTCCAGGAGACATTGAGTACCTGCCTTGCTTGCAACACGGCCCAAGTGTTGGAGCCTACAACAGCTACACCGTTTGAGACTTCAAAGATATCAAGAATCCCATTTGTTTTTTCAGCTTGCTTGCTGTCAATTTTTTTAACGGTGGCTCCGAACCTGGGTGGCCGGACCACCATGGCAATGACCATACCATCAAGGTTTATATCCATTGCAAAACCAGCAGCACCCGTTACTTTCAGAGGGGTGTCCTTACGGGGGATATCCGTTCCAATAAGCTTGAAATTTGAGGGATCTTTCAAGGTAACCTTTTTTGGTACTCGCTCCTTTGATGCCGCCACGGTCAATTGTCCAAAAGTCATCTGTCTTGAGGTTGCGGGATGGCGTACAATACTGTTCTCAACAGTGCACTCACTTTTTTCAATATTCCATTCACGTGCTGCCGCGGACAGAAGCATTTCTCTGGCGGTAGCACCGGCTCTTCGAAGTTTTGTCCAGCTGTCACGAACGGAGCGACTACCACCTGTGCCGTAGCGTCCGGCTGTTTCTTTAGTGCCTATGCCTTGTTCAATCTTTACTTTGGACCAGTCTGCATCCATTTCTTCAGCAATAATCATAGGTAGGGATGTCCAGACACCCTGTCCCATCTCTGATTTTCCGGAAGTAATTATGATTTGGTCGTCCGGCTGGACAGTGACCCATATGTTGGGGACAAAAGAGTTTTCAATAGTGCCGGATGCCAGAAGCTGATTTCGGGAGGGGAGATAGAAACCTATTACAAGCCCCGCTCCCGTTGCGGAAGCAGCTTTGATAAATTCCCTGCGACTGACTGAAGATTTTTCAGCCACTGTTCAAATCCTTTGCCGCCCGGTGTATCGCTTTGCGAATTCGTGTATAAGTGCCACAACGGCAAATATTGTTTTTCATGGCGTTGTCTATATCTTGATCATTCGGGTCAGGTCTTTGCGAAAGAAGAGCTGTAGCCGCCATGATCTGACCGGACTGGCAGTACCCGCACTGGGGTACACCTTCTGCAATCCACGCTTTTTGTACAGCATTAAGATCATTCTTAGTTTGCAATCCTTCGATTGTTTTTATCTCTTCCTCATTTACACTCTCAACGCTTGTGACACAAGAACGAGTGGCTTCGCCGTTAATATGAACCGTACAAGCTCCGCAGAGTCCGCGCCCGCAACCGTACTTTGTGCCGGTCAGTTTCAGTTCGTCTCTGAGGACCCACAGAAGGGGTGTGCTTCCGTCTATCTTCAGTTTACGAACTTCGCCGTTTATATTTAATGTGACTGTTGTCATTAGATTAGTTAAGAATCAGTTATTGTAAATCTTTGATGAGGAAATTACGGGCCGTGAGACACTTCACAAACAGGCGAATCTATATTTCCATGGCAATTGACCTTCCGATATTAGATGTACTTTATAAGAGGTGACAAAGCCGAGAGCGAACTTTGGTTGTGTTTGAGTTTCGTATTTGGTCGTTACATCAATTAAGTTCATCACAGTGCAAAGTAGACTGAACCATCATTACAGCACTCAGATAGAATGGTTTCGGACCTATTTCAATCATACTGTGGACCGGAAGGGAATGGAGGATATCCACCAACTCCGGGTTTTTATCAAAAGGATCAGGACAGTGCTCTCCTTAACCCAAATTGTCAGTGATGAAGTGTTCAACAAAAAGCCTCATTTCCAACTGTTCTCACCACTCTTTCAAATAGCCGGGGTTCTGCGGGAGATCCATATGAACGAAGCTCTCCTGCATGAAGTCGGATCTGATACAATTCCACACTACCGTAATTTTCTTGACAACAGCAAAGGTTCGGCCACCGCTGACTTGCTGGCGGAGATGGAGGAGTTTGATTTTTCAGCCCTTGAGATACTTAATGTACCCCTGTTAGAAAAGATGAATGCTCTGCCGAACCAGAAAGTGGCTGAGCTGACAGTGGCTTACCTCACGGGTAAACTGGACAAGGTGGCATCTCTAATTAATATGCTGAATGACAATCAGAAGGTGCATAAGATACGAATTCATCTCCAGAACGTCCGGGCGACCCTGAGGCTCATGCATGATCTAAATCCCTCCGCTGAGATAGAAAAGATTCAAAGAGATACTACACTGCTAACTGACCTTATTGGACGATGGCATGATATTGCTGTGTTTTTGGAGGCATTGGATAAATACGCTGCTTCTTCCGATGGAGAAAAAGTTGAGGATCTACTGGAAAATGTTATTGACCAATTCAGCAAGGAAAAAGAATCAACTCGGGTCGAAATAGGAGATTC
>DTTI01000022.1 GCA_012964825.1 Candidatus Neomarinimicrobiota bacterium | reverse complement strand
TCATCCCCGAATTCTTCTTCCACACCAAACTCATCTTCAAACAATTCCTCTCCTTCATCAAAGAACTCTTCATCAAAAAACTCTTCATCCTCACCAAAGAAGTCCTCATCAAAACCTTCTTCCTCTTCACCCCAGATAATCCCCTCTCCCTCTTCTTCCTCCTGGGCACAGAGAGGGGCCATCCCGGCTGTGACCGCCAGAACTATGGCGATAGCTATTATTCTCATCAATCGAAGATAAATCATCTTCCAGAGAACCTAATGTTTCTCCCTATTTTTCATTCCGTCGGAACGTACCTTACCTCTTCTCGTCGACAGACGTTGTCAACTATGAATATAAAATTGTCAGCAAGAGAAAACAATATTTCTGGGGAATGTGGGTCAGGCACGATAATGAGGGGATTTCCTTTTGTGAAGGCGTAATGGAGCGGGTAAATTTGTCGGCCTGTTTTTCGATAATTTTTGGGGAGTCGTCTAACGGCAGGACGCCAGGTTCTGGCCCTGGTAATTGGGGTTCGAGTCCCTACTCCCCAGCATGGCGCGTTCGTCTAGGGGTCAGGACGCCGGCCTCTCAAGCCGGTAACACGGGTTCAAATCCCGTACGCGCTACAGACAATTGCACCCGTAGCTCAATTGGATAGAGCGTCTGGCTACGGACCAGAAGGCTGGGGGTTCGAGTCCTCCCGGGTGTACACTTGACAGTTCGTTTAGCTATTAGGACGTCGCGATCCCTGTCAGGATAAAAGGTGTTCGACTACCTTACAGGCTACTGCCCCATTAAAACCCCTCAGTAACGATGGGTTTTCTTATTTAATCAGGATCGCTTTTGTGGTGGCGGATGCCAGGGGCGTTTCCAGCCGGATTAGATAAACACCGGATGGGACATCCTCAGCATCCCAGCGGATTGTGTGGGTTCCGATATCAAAAAGAGTCCTACCGGTCAGCTTATCTACTTCTTTTCCGAGGCTGTTGTAAATAACAATATCAGTAACGGTTGCTTCAGTAAGAGTAAAGCTTATGTTGGTCCACGGGTTGAAGGGATTGGGATAGGCAGAGTGGAGCGTGATGAATGAAGGTTGTATGTGCTTTGTCTCTTCCCCTACAATTGAAGCCGATTTCATCTCTCCTATTAAATCTTCAATCTCGTTTTTTACTCCATTTTCATTAAAGCCATAGGCACGATACCTCACCACCATATTGTGATCAATAATAATATTCATGGGGATATAGTACTGGTTACCAGCTTGTGAACTGCCGTCCCAGGCAAAGTCAAAAAAGAGGTTGGACCCTGAATCGTCCAAAAGTGGATAGGTTAGATCAAATTTATTGGCCCACTGACTGCAGTTGTACGGTTGCCCCCAATCAGAACCGGCACCAAGCATAATCAATCCGTCATCTTTGAATTCTTGGTAGATCGTTTCAGTGGTCGGAGCCTCCGCCTGGCAGGAGGTTCACCAGGAGGTGAAGAAGTTGATCCAGATGACAAAGTTGTCTCCACCATTCTCAGCACCGTTGTAGCTGTAAAAGGAAAGATCTCCCTCACCGTTGGAACAAATAGACTTAGAAAAATCCTTGACAGTATCGCCGACTGAATAGGTCTGGGCCATCAATAAATTAGCTAAGACCAGGAAGGGAAATATAAGCCTCACGACCAAAATTAAATGAGAAAACAATAAAGAAACAAATCGGTCAATTTCTACTCTTCCCTCATATGCGAAGGTAAGCTGGGCTTTACTTCAGGTCCTACCGGCGGTTCATAGTTAAACTTCTTCCTGCTCTCGGCAAACTCTTTTTTCATGGGCTCAAGAAGACTCGGGTCAGACATCACATCGATAGCGTTGAAAGCAAGTACTTTGCATGCATTGAGCATTGCCTTCAATCCCGGCTCACTACCTGAAGCAGCCGTAGAGGCCCATGAATGGGCAGGAATATTTTGCGGCCAGTTGCTAACCCCGAATGAAGCAGTGGGAGCCGTCCAGGAAATATTGGCAACATCGGTGGAACCGCCTGATTCTCTGGGCGGATCGAGATTTAGCTCCGCAACTTCCGTGTGGTAGCCTTCCACTTCAACACCAAACGCTTCTTGAAGGTTACGTGCAAACTTCTCTTCCTCCTTGGTGTACGAGGGGGCACCCATCAGAGAAAGATTTGAATGGATCACTTTGGCTGTTGCGTGATTGTGGTTGTATTCATAGACACCTGTCAGCATATTAATCTCCGCCGGTTTGAAGCCCGATTTGGGATTACCGTACTCCTCACCCCACGCCATCATGTCGGCGGCTTTTACGATTGTCTCCACATGATTGTATATCTTCATCACCTCAGGCCAGTCCTTGGCACGAGTATACAGCCAAATGGAAGCTTTCGCCGGAATGACGTTAGGTGCTCCGCCGCCCTGGGTCACCACATAATGAATTCGCCCAGTTGTGGGCATGTGTTCCCTGAGAAGGTTCACGCCTGTCTGAAATGCTTCAACAGCATCCAGTGCCGAAACCCCCTCCCACGGCGCTCCGGAGGCGTGGGCCGATCGGCCGTAAAACGTCACCTCGAACGACCTGAGGGCCTTGCTCGGGAGAACACTCACTCGGTTTTTGCTGGATGGATGCCAGTCAAAACAGACGTCCACATCATCGAAAAGACCGTCCCGCACCATAAAAACTTTTGCCACCACCTGTTCTTCTGCCGGGGTGCCGTAAACCCGGATGGTCCCCTTTAGTTTGTGCTTAACCATGGCTTCCTTTAACGCCAACGCACCGCCGATGGTACCGGCACCAAAAAGGGAATGACCACAGCCGTGTCCGCCGGCACCTTCCACAACCGGATCAATACTTGTCTTAACCTTTTGGGAAAGACCCGGAAGGGCATCGTACTCCGCAAGAAACGCTACGATCGGTTTACCTTTCCCATATTCAGCAACAAAAGCGGATGGCATATCCGAAACACCCCGCTCTACTTTGAATCCCGCTTCGGCAAGCATACCAGAAAGGAGCTTTGCTGATTTGTGTTCTTTAAGAGCAATTTCCGCATAATCCCACACTGTTTTGGAAGCTTTTTGAATGGACTTGCTATTCTTGTCAACCCACTTGGCTGCTGTTTTCTTGGCTGAAGTCATCTCCCCAGGCTGAGAAAAAGCCAAACCTGTGGCCGCAAGAAATAACCCCACAACTGCCTTAACGACATTCTGTCTCATGATCAATCTCTCCTCACTTGGTTCTAAAGGACGTTGGCGAGAAACTTCTGTAACTTCGATTCGGGCACAAATTCAATAACAACTTGCGACAACTGCCCCACTTCAGTTCTCGGCATCTCAACAGTATAAGTTGCATTAATATCCACAGCTTCCATGGTCACCTGCAGCGACCAACCGCTAACCGTAAAAGCAACCAGCTGTGAAAAAATATGCTCTGTTCTGGTATTAGTATTCTTTCGGGATTGGCTGTGCCAGTACGGATCACCGCTGTCAAGAATGGTAGTGTAGACGTTTCCACTCTGGTCCAGCAACTGAACTACCGGAACAACACGGAATTCACCTTTTGCAATGCGATCGCTTAGTTTGTTGGAGATGGGAAACTTGTTCCGGGCAAATTCAATGGTGGTAAGTGTCCCCTCTTGCCGGACCCCGGTGTAGGGCAAAGAGCGCAACATGTCGCTGATGAGATCCTCTTTCAGCGAATACTTCACCGGAAGGGAAAGAAAAACCATTTTCCCCTTGTTCTCCGGATCGACCTCCACTTTTGGCTCACCAATCTGAACACCGTAAGGATTCGCAGCAACCAACTCAAGGATCTCTTCCAGCATCATGGCTTCTTTAGAAGCCGGCTCTGATGGGGTCTCTTTGGTGCCAAAATTGAGTTCCCGACTGAACTTTCCACGGGAAGGGACTGTCCCCCCTGCTACCCCCCGGGCACCGATGTAAATATCCATCGCTTTCTCCAGACCTTCCAGCGCCTGACCAATAGATTTCCCGACCTCTTTCGTCTGCCGATTCATTTCTGGCATATCTGTATAGCCCCCAAGAGGGTACAGTTCACCAGCTTTGGGTGAAGGCGGAATATTCTCTTTAAGGCCGGCAGTAAGTTTGGCAAACAGATCACTCCCTAAAATTGTGATGTTGTTCATTGAACCCACCGTCCGAACCAGCCCCAGTTCAGCCCAATTGGAGACGTTGATTATTTGAACATTGACTGTCACCTGGTCTAGCTCCCTGCTGAATGTCCCAATAATAAGGATATTGTCTGTACCCGCACGATGCGTCAAAAGAATAGTTTTATCCTGCAGAATTTTCTCTAGTGCCGGACGACCGTAAACGCGCACGCCATCAAGATCGGTAAACTTCTTGGAGAGGATGTCCGCGAATCCTGAGCTGAGCCACGCCACCGATGGATCGTTTCGAAGGTTGTCAAACTCCGGAATGTAAAGATTGAGCCACCGAGAATTGGCCTGCAGCGAGGCCGTCAGGCTGAAAACTGTGAGAGCTATAACCATTGATCGCCTCATATCAGATCAATCTATTAGGATGGCGGCAAATTATCAATTGCATAATTCATTCGTCTCAATACACGCTCTCGGCCCAAAAGTGCCATAAGATCAAAGAGAGACGGCCCTACCCCATGTCCAGAAATAGCGATCCGCACAGGGTGAATAAACTTGCCTGCAGAAACGTTTTCCGTCTCGGCAAGTGTCCGAAGATGCTCCTCCAGGGCGGTAGGCTCCCACTTGGTCAGCTCATGGAGACTCATCCAGTACCTGTTCATCAGTTTGGTCACAGAGGCATCTTTCCACCGTTTCCTCACCGCTTTCTCATCAAAAGATTGGGGATCGGCAAAAAAGTAACCGGAAAATTCGTTGAGCTCGCTGAGCGATTTGGTCCTCGATTTCACCATCTCGATAACATTGAACAGGTAGTTCTCATCTTGATCACTGTGCCAGTCTGGCTCCAGCTCACGCATGGTGTTTAGAAGGTCCTGCGAAGATTTTCCCGACATATGCTGGCCGCAAACCCAGTTAAGTTTTTTCTCGTCAAAAACTCCTCCCTTCTTCACCACTTTATCCAAAGAAAACTTTTTTGTCAATTCCTTTAAGGAAAAAACCTCTCGATCACTACCGGGGGACCACCCCAACAGAGCAAGATAGTTAAGCAGAGCTTCAGGTAGGAATCCCATATCCCGGTAAGCCTGGACCCCTATGGCACCGTGGCGTTTGCTGAGGCGTTGGCCGTTCGGGCCAAGAATCATGGGCAAGTGCGCAAATCGAGGCGGTTTTGATCCGAGAGCCTTATAGACAATAACCTGCTTGGGGGTGTTCGTCAAGTGATCTTCACCACGGATAACCCAGTTGATTTCCATATCTATATCATCAACCACCACTGTAAAGTTGTAGGTGGGTGACCCGTCGGTCCGCTGGATAATAAAGTCATCTATCTCTTTGTGATCCACTTCAATTTTTCCGTAAACGGAGTCAGTGAATTTGGTCTTTCCGCCCGGGACACTGATCCGGATACAAAAAGGATCGGCCCTGTTCAGTCGCAGTTTTAGCTCTTCGTCCGACAGATCCCGGCATTTGCCTGAGTAGCGGTACAGTTTTTTCGCTTTGGCAGCTTCGTCCCTCTTCAGTGCCAGATCTTCTACCGTACAGAAACACCTATAGGCTCCGCCACCTTGTAGGAGTTGTCGGACAGCATTGTGGTGGTGGTCCCGCCGCTTGGATTGGTAAACGATGGGTTCATCCCACTTGAGACCGAGCCATTCTAGAGAATAGCAAATCTGATCCACATATTCCTGTTTTGAGCGCTGAACATCAGTGTCTTCTATTCTAAGAAAATATTTACCATCTCTCTTTTTGGCGAAAAGATGGTTGAACAGGGCGGTTCGGGCACCTCCTAGGTGCAATTCACCAGTAGGACTGGGAGCAAAACGGACTCTCGGAACAATGGGCATGGTTAAAGTTAGTCGTGAATCGAGAAAAAGAGAAAGGAAGTGGTGTTTGCCGCCACAAGGCAACGTTCTGAGAATTCGCGGAGGCGAGAGGATTCGAACCTCTGGCCCGCCGAAAGGCGGACGCCGGTTTTCAAGACCGGTGCATTCAACCAGACTCTGCCACGCCTCCAAGGATGTTTGAGCTTACGCCTATCGCCATATTCTGACAAAGCGTTTCCTGGCGTTCAATATAAGCTACTTGTACTAAGTTGGAATTTCCAAAACGCTAAAAGATACTACGAACAGCTCTTTTGCCACACACGGGCAAACCTGGTGACCAAAATAGCAAATTATTGGTGTCTCCCTCTCCCGCCTCTGACTAACTGAGCTTAATAATCAATAAAGAAGGAGAACCTTTCCTCCCTTGCGAGGAATCCCTTTTCTTTAATTCACCATTTTCCCATGATCTTGACAGAATTACATTTAGGGCTAAATGCACTTACCAGTAAATAAAACCTGGCAAGGAGGTCCTACTTTTCTTTACAAGCCTCAAACCTATATTAAGATAATCCAACCCGGAACCGCGGAGAGGGCGGGATTCGAACCCGCGGTAGAGGTTTTACCTCTACAGTCGCTTAGCAGGCGACCGCCTTCAGCCAGCTCGGCCACCTCTCCAGCTTTTTTCAGCCAATGGACTCCCAGAAAAAACTTTGGGCAGAATTGGCTTCAATGCACTGAGGTCAATTTATTCTGAGTCCGAGTTGATTCCAATGTGAAACTATTGTTATAATCGTGCTAACAATATGAATGGATCACTTCGAAACATTTACCTCATTGGCATGATAGGTGTTGGTAAATCGACAATAGGACGCATACTTGCTAACCATCTCAAGTGGGCATTCATTGATGTAAACGAAATGCTGGAAGCAATCTACAGCAGACCTCTACAGGAAATCATCGAAACCTTCGGAGAAGATTCACTGAGAAAAATGGAGGCGACCATGCTCCAGGAATTGTCTCAGGGGGAGCATCAGGTTTTCGCCTGCAACAGTGACACCGTTCTGGAAGAAAGCATATTCCAGACCATGGACACCACAGGTGCCACTATCTGGCTCGATGCGCCTGTTGCAGATCTAGTGGAAAGAATGGAATCGAAGGATATGGTCATCGAGGCTGGGGGCGATCCTGGCAATATCCTTCAAGAAATGCTGGATGACAGAAAAAAGTATTATCAACGGGCCAACGTAAGAGTTGCTACCGACAATCTAACCCCTGAGGTGACCGCCAAGGAAATCCTGAAAGTATTGAAAAATCTTTAGCTTTTACTCAGACTCCCTAGAAATTTCAGCTCCCAAGGATTGAAATTTTTCTTCAATCTTCTCATATCCCCGTTCAATATGATATATGCGCGAAATGTCTGTTTGCCCTTCCGCCGCCAAGCCGGCAAGGATCAGAGATGCACTGGCACGAATGTCAGTAGACATGACACGGGCTCCAAGCAAACGCTCCTTTCCTTTCACTTTCGCCACATTGTACTTCAGCCTTATATCTCCGCCTAACCGGCTCAGTTCTGCAATGTGGGTAAAGCGGTCGTGGTAGATGCTGTCCGTAATGGTGGAGTTGCCATCGGCCAGCGACATGAGCGCCATCCATTGGGCTTGGACGTCGGTGGGGAAACCAGGATAAACAGCTGTTTCCACGGAGATAGGCCGCGGTCTCCCCTTTCTCTCAATGGTAATACTGTCTTTCTTTACTTCAAGTTCGCTACCTGTTTCCTGGAGCTTTTTAAGAACCACTTGCAGATGATTGGGCTCCGCCCCTTCAACTATAACTTTTTCGCCGGCCATCGCTCCGGCAATCAGAAAGGTAGCTGTTTCTATCCGGTCAGGTATGATTTCAAAATCCACAGCCTTCATTTCACTCACACCTTCAATCTGAAGCTTATTGGTACCAATGCCGCTTATTCTGGCGCCCATAGCATTCAGAAATTCGCAGAGACATGTAATCTCCGGCTCCATGGCAGCATAAAAAATGGATGTCCGGCCGGACGCTTTTACAGCAGCCATAACAGCATTCCCTGTGGCGCCCACGGAAGAGACCTCAAACAAAACTTCACCTCCCCTCAAATGCTCACCCTTCGCAATAATGTACCCATCTTCCAGAATCGTCTCAGCACCGATCTGCTCCATGGCATCAACGTGGAAATTGACGGGCCGCGGGCCCCATGCACACCCGCCGGGCATGGAAACTTTGGCATAGCCGAACCGTGAAAGCAGCGGCCCGAGTACATAGAAAGAAGCACGCATGGTCTTCACCAGATCGTAAGGTGCTTCCGGATTGTCGCACTTGGTGGAATCGATAAGAAGTGTGCCGTCTTCAAAGCTCACCTCAGCACCGATGATTTCCAGAAGCCTGATCATCGTTCTTGTATCCCGGAGATTAGGGACACGTTTGATTTTGTACCTGCCGGGTGCGATGATGGTGGCCGTCATGATAGGCAAAACTGCATTCTTTGCACCACCGATCCTTACAGATCCTTTCAGCAGGCGGCCGCCGTGTATAACCAGTTTATCCATACGCCTCTGCCCGGTGACTATCTGCCTGTTTCATAACTGGCAATGACAGCGGATATTTTTTCAATTAGATCAGAAGCCGCGAGGCCGCGATAGCCTCTCTCCTCCAGGAGCAGATCAGCAGTCCGGCCATGGACAAAAACCGCTAGTTGGGCGGCGGCCTGAACCGGCATTCCCTGGCAGAGAAAACCAGAAATAATTCCAGCGAGGACATCCCCCGTACCGCCAGTAGCTAGCCCTTGATGACCAGATATGTTGGCAATCACCTTATTTCCGAAAGCCGTCAGCGTAGGCGCGCCTTTCAAAACCAGAACACCTCCTGATCGTCCTTCAGATCTAGAGGCAAATTTGAATAGATCATCACCGATTTCCTCCTGCTTGACCCCGAACAACCGGGAAGCTTCGCCGTGGTGGGGTGTAATAACGAATGCGTCTCCCAGCTGAGAAAGAATATCCAGATCGTTTTTGATGTGTCCCAACCCGTCCGCATCCAGAACAAGGGGCTTATTGATCTTGTGAATAACATCCTTCACCAATTCCCCCACTTGAGCATCTGTTCCGACCCCAGGACCCATGAGAAGAGCGTCACTCCAGTTGAACCACTCCTGAAGAAAATCGAGAGCACTTTTGTCCAGAAACCCTTTTCCTTTATCGGGTATCGGCAACGTCATAGCTTCAGTCAATTTTATCTCAAAGATTGAATTAAGGGACTCCGGAACGGCAGCAACCACCAGTCCGGCACCGCTTCTCACGGCGGCTTCTGCAGCTAAGCATGCCGCCCCGGTGAAACCTTTCGACCCGGCAATAATGAGCAGTTTACCCTGACGATGCTTATATGTTTCTGCAGGCGGCGGAGACAGATGTTCCCGGGCGAGTGCCTCATCAAAAGTTTTCTTCATCATCCCGAGACCTTCAAAAGCGGAAGAGGGGTAACCAAGATCAGCCACTGTGATCTCCCCCGCCAGCGATTTTCCCGGCTGTACCACAATGCCCTGTTTCAGAAACCCCATGGTTACAGTGGCGGTGGCTTGTACTGCAGAGCCGCAAACAAAGCCGCTGGTCCCGTTTATACCGGACGGAATATCAATGGAAAGAACCGGTGAGGATACGGAGTTCATGGCTTCGATCCACTCAGCTGCATCAGGTTTCACCTCCCCAGAAATTCCCGTGCCAAGAAGACCGTCAACAATGAGATCAAAGTGCCCAAGATCGACTTCCTCAAAATGCTTAGTGTGACTGAACCTGATCCCCTTACCTATGCACTCATCATAGAAATGTCTGGAAAAACCTGCTATCTTTCCCTCAGGAATTGTTGATATGAGTTCGCATTCTATCTCCATCTCTTTCAGTAAAGAGGCACACGCATATCCGTCGCCCCCGTTATTGCCCTTTCCGCAGATTATGCCCACTTTTCCGCCATCCGCCATGGAAGTAACCCTTGCAGCCACAGCACGCCCGGCACTTTCCATAAGTGTCACACCGGGTATACCCAGCTCTTCCATAGTGACTCTGTCCACTTCTCTTGCTTCCAGCGTGGAAAGGATCCTCATTGCGGCATCACCATGGCTACTGCCGTTGCCAGCGAATCTGTGTGAGAGATGGAAACCTGGCAGTGATAAAATCTTTTTAGATCAAGATGCAAGAATACCTCCGGTGGGCCGTTATCCTGCCGGATAATCTCAATACCACTAAGCGGAATATTTTCCTCTCCAGACGCAAGAAGGGCCTTCTTAACTGCTTCTTTGGCTGCAAAGCGTCCGGCGAGGTGCATTTCAGGCACGGCACGCTCTCGGCACCATTTCACTTCACCCTTTGTGTAAACGTGATGGTAAAATCGTCCTCCGTACTCCTCGGAAAGCTGGCGAATCCGGGAGACCTCTACAATATCGGTGCCCAGTTTGCTCTCAGGCTTCATTCAGTGAATCAACAATACCAACAGTCTCGAAAATATCTTCCACGTCCCAGTCAGCACCTGATTCCACGGTGCCAAAGGTGTCCCCGTAGCGCGCAAATATTGTACGGATTCCCAGCTGATGAGCTCCCTCCATATCACGCTCGGGCCAATCTCCTACCATAAGCACCTCCTCCTTGGTCAGATTCAACTGCTTTAGAACCATACTGAAACCCTTAGGAGACGGCTTTCGTTCGCCCACATCATCAAAAGTGAGAACCAGATCGAAAAAATGGTGGAGGTTAAGATAGCAGATCCTGAGCCACGCCTCGCGCCTAGGCGCGTCCGAGACGATAACAAGCTTGATACTCATTTTCGCCAGGGTAATAAGTGTTTTCTTCACACCGGGGTAAAGGGTGAGTGCCGCATCCCGTGCCCGCCTATACGACACTATTCCCGCTGCTAGGAATTTGTAATCCACTTCTCCGGTAGTTTCTTTCAAATAATCGTTGAAGATCTCCTGGTTTTCCCATCCACTGGTCTCATAAAGCTCCATTATTCGATCATATGACTTTTTTGGGTCCAACTGGAGCCCAGCTTCGACCATACCATCTACAGCTGCTGAAATAGCATTCTGCTTCATATTTTTGAAATCGAGAAGCGTATTATCGAGATCGAAGATAACGGCTTTGATCATAGTAATATAAAAATAAGGCTAGCCTTCCAGATTAGAAAGAGTAGATAAAAAAAGGGGCGCCGAAGCGCCCCGTTAAATCTTCTCAGGGATTCCTGTATTTTCCCGGGTTCTTGATCTTGTCTATTTCATACTCAGCATTCTTGCGCCATGATCTGTCTTTCCTGGCATTTTCGAAAGATGCAAGCGCGGCTGTCTTATTACCCAAACAAATCTCAGCTATGCCAAGCTCATAATGTGCCGGTGCGTAACCTGATTTCACATCAAGGGAGGAACGGGAGGATTCCTTCGCATCGTCGCAACTACCTTTAACATTTTGCGACTGGGCCAGCAGAAACCACGCTTTGTACAGTCTAATATCTAGAGCTGTAGCTGTAGAGAGTGCACTAATGGCATCGTCCCATCGCTCCTGAGTCACATATATCTGCCCAAGATCCGCATACGCTGCGCCGTAAGAAGGGTCAACCTGAATTGCCTGGTTGTAAGCTCCTTCAGCCGATTTATAATCACCTTGTTTCATTAGGATTTTAGCTTTCTGAACCAGCGCTTTAACATTGGTGGGGTCGGCACCCACAGCACTGTCAAGTGCATTGATAGCGCTGTCATAATCGCCGTTACGTTGGTAAGTGAGCCCTAATGCAAACCACCCTTTAGTATACCCAGGATTCATTTCCACTGTTTTCTTATAGTTTACCAGTGCCAGTTCATAGTCTCCCAGTTTTGTGTTCAGGTAGCCAAGCTGGAAGTAGGCCTGATAGTAGTTTGGATTCAACCGCAACACTTCGTTAAAATACTCCTCAGCTCCCTCGTAGTCACCTCTCCGGAGAAGCTGATTCCCCTCGTTGTAAGCACGGTCCGTCAAACCTTTCAGTGCAACTCTCGGCCTCTCATAATTGGGATCAAAACTCATTGCTTCCCGAAAATATTTGGAAGCTTCACTAGCCTGATCTGAACGCATATAAGCGATACCCGTGTAATACATTCCGGCAGCAGTAAACTCGGGGTAATCCTCAACCACCTTTTCAAACTTTGTTATAGCACCATCAGGATCGCCGCCGTTCAGCGATCTCATAGCGTTCGCCATGGATGAGGCCAGTTGATTCAGATGATCGAACTCATCGCGGTATTCCTGATTTGCCTTATCGTATTCAATAGCATTTCTCAGAGACTCACGAGTTTTATCCAAATCATACTGACGGAGGTAAACTTTGCTGAGGAAAAAGTGTGCATCAGCGGCAGCTGGATCAGCCTGCACAGCAGCAAGAAGTTTGGACTCCGCCTCAGGAAAAAATCCGTCTTCAAACAACTTTTTACCTTCAGCAAAAAGTTGATCACTGCTTTGAGCAGTTGAGATTGTTATGAACCATATTGCTATTAATACTGTCTTTTTCATTCTTAACCCTGTTTTTTATTCAAACCGTGCCGAAGGCGGGAATTGAACCCGCACGTCCTGTTGGACACTACCCCCTCAAGATAGCGTGTCTACCAAATTCCACCACTTCGGCAAACTGAATTAAAGATCTCACTTTTCCTTTTCGTATTCCTGCGGCAGAGAGAGAGGAACAGGCAGATTGGCCGCTGGAGACACAACCTCTTCTCCAGCCATTTTTCTAACGATAGAATCGCCACTGTCCATAGGCACATTCACAAGGCTGATGAGAATGGCCAGAACCATAAACGTTGTAGCGAGCCCCACCGTAACCTTGCTGAGGAAACCGCCAGCACCCCGTCCACCAAACATCGCCGTGGATGAACCACCAAAAGTGCCGGCCAGACCACCACCTTTACTCGCTTGCATGAGAATCACTGTCACGAGTAAAATACTGACGACCACATGCAAAAACACCAGAAATCCGTACATCTATTCTTTTTTCACCTCAGTGATTGTTGTTACAATTTCAGCAAACTGATCGGCATCTAAACTTGCCCCGCCAATTAGAAAGCCGTTAACCTCACTAACTTCACTTAATTCCCTACAGTTCCCGAGGTTGACACTCCCACCGTAAAGGATGGACACCTCTCCAGAAGTACTGGTAAATTCTTTTTCAATGAACCCGCGAATTAACCGGTGAGATTCCTCAATCTGGTCGCCCGTGGCATTTAATCCAGTTCCAATTGCCCAGATGGGTTCGTAAGCAATAACAACCATACTCAACAGCTGTTCGTCTAACTTGGACAGTAAAGCCGTCACCTGATGTTGGAGTACATCGGCGGTTTTGCCGTTCTCTCTCTGTTCAAGTGATTCACCTACACAGAAAATAACCGAAAGACCGCTTTGCAGTGCCGCATTAGCTTTACGACAGACATCCTCATCGGATTCGCCAAACAACGTTCGTCTTTCCGAATGGCCGACAATTACCCACACGACATCACAGGCTTTGAGCATTTCGACGGATATTTCGCCGGTGAATGCCCCTTCCCGTTCACTAAACAGGTTTTGAGCACCAAGACTCACAAAGCCATCATCCCGAAGGGAATTTCCCATTTCAAAGAGCGAAGTATAGGGAGCACATAATATAATGTTGACCTCATCCCAATCCAAAGGCTTCTTCTTCAGTTTCTCGACGAAGTTCACCGATTCTTCAGGAGTTTTATACATCTTCCAGTTTGCCGCTACAACAGGTTTTTTCATCACACCATTTCCAAAGCTTTCATGGCCGGGAGTTCCTTTCCAGCAAGCAGTTCCAGTGACGCACCACCGCCTGTGGAAATGTGTGTCATTTTATTCCATAAATTTAAGTCCCGGACAGCCGATGCTGAATCACCACCGCCAACGATGGAGAGACCTCCCTTCCCAATAATATTTGCCATGGCTTCTGCTACAGCCTTGGTGCCGCCGCTGTAGGCCGCAGTCTCAAAAATTCCCATAGGACCGTTCCAGATAACGGTGCTACTTCTATTAATCGTCTCACAAAATTGATCTATAGTTTCAGGGCCGATGTCAACTCCAATTTCATTGTCATATATCTCAGATACCTTACGAACGGTTGAATCCTGACCTGAGGATATATCCTTGGTAACTACAACATCGCTCGGTAGCTGAAACTCACAGTCCAGTGAATTCAACATTTCAATTGTTTGTTTAGCTTTTTGATATAATGACTTATCATAAAGTGATTTACCAATTTTATTACCAGCAACTTTCAGGAACATGAAAGCCATACCGCCGCCTATGATCACATTGTCAGCTTCGCGAATGAAGCGAGTCACAAGCGGAAGTTTTGTTCCTATTTTTACACCACCAAGAACAATTGTAAAGGGTTGTTTAGGGCGGATCATAGCAGAATGAAGGAATTTATATTCCTTTTCCATGAGAAATCCTGGGGTGCCATTATGTAGGAAATCAGTGACCCCTACATTGGAAGCGTGGGCGCGATGTGCTGTGCCAAAAGCGTCATTGATAAAGCAGGTACCGTGCTGCGCAAGCCGAGAAGCAAAATCGAGGTCGTTTTTGGTTTCGCCGATATGAAATCGAAGGTTTTCCAAAAGGTGAACTTCCCCCGCCTGGAGATCCTGAGAGACATCAATAGCATCATCAGAAACGCAATCGTTGGAAAACTTGATGGACATTTCAAGGTGATCGCATAAGGCCTCACCCACCGGTACAAGACTCAAATGATCCGATGGAACTCCTCCTGGCCTACCAAGGTGTGACATGAGAACAATAGATGCGCCTTGATCAAGACAATGCTTAATGGTAGGCAAGGCGGCACGGATCCTGAAATCGTCAACCACCTTTCCCTCTTTCATATGAACATTGAAATCGACCCTGATCAATACCCGCTTATTGTCAAACTCCTGAGACTCCAACGATCTCATGTTTTTCCTCGCAAATTCAGGCCGTGAAAATAAGGCGTTCCCGCAGTTAATACTGCAACATATTTCGCACTGGACGTCTTCAGGACCCCGGCACATGCCGAAACTGTAGACCCGGTCGTGAGCACATCATCAATGATCAAAATTCTCACAGGCATCTGAGTAATTGAAGTAAAAGCTTCAGTGACATTATCCATCCTCTCGTTCGCAGTCAGATTTGTTTTGATTTCGTATTCTTTTACCATTGCAAAAGATTGGCTGAGTAAGGCAAATCAAGACGCTTGGAGACGGCCTCACCGAGCAGGACGCTCTGATTGTATCCTCTCTCAGGTAACCGCACGGGGTGCAGTGGAACGGATGTCAAAACATTGAGCTGCAGTAAACTATTTCATCTGTGATGAGCCTTTGATCGCACAAGCGGTAAAAAGGTGAGTATAGAAGATCAAACAATCCTGTTCTTAACAGTGAGTTCAGAAATAAAGTCGACATAAAATTAACCTTCGGTGAAATTTACATAATCATTGAGAACTGTCACCCGTTCGAAAAAGGTTTATTTTGCTTCTGCTGAAGTGTCGTAATATTATACCAGTTATAGGATCGGTTAATAATCAAATTCGGAGATAAATCATGTACAGCTCAGTTGATGAATTCATGAACTCTGTTAAATCGAGAAATCTTGGTGAGGTTGAATTTCACCAGGCAGTCCACGAAGTGGCGGAATCACTGTGGGAGTTCCTCGAAGAGAATCCCCATTACATGGATGCAAAGATTCTTGACCGTCTTGTGGAGCCCGAACGTGTATTGATGTTTCGCGTGCCATGGCGAAACGACCGCGGAGAGACAGAGGTAAACAGAGGATTCCGGGTGGAGTTCAACTCTGCCATCGGACCTTACAAAGGAGGCCTTCGATTTCACCCTTCCGTTAATCTTTCCATTCTCAAGTTTCTTGGCTTTGAACAGGTTCTTAAAAACAGTCTAACTACTCTTTCAATGGGCGGCGGCAAGGGCGGTTCTAATTTCGATCCCAAAGGTAAATCTGACAATGAGGTAATGTCTTTCTGCCAGTCCTTTATGACTGAACTTCAACGCCACATCGGAGCAAACACAGATGTTCCGGCAGGAGATATCGGTGTGGGCGCTCGCGAGATTGGTTTTCTATTCGGTCAGTATAAACGATTAAGAAACGAATTTACAGGTGTGCTGACCGGTAAGGCGCTCAACTGGGGCGGGAGTCTCATTCGGCCGGAAGCAACGGGATACGGCTGCGTCTACTTTGCTGATGAGATGCTTAAGTCACAAGGCGAATCATTTGAAGGAAAGTCAGTGGCCATCTCAGGTTCGGGCAATGTAGCGCAATACGCCGCTGAGAAGGTGAACCAGCTAGGAGGCAAACCGGTGACGCTTTCCGATTCTTCCGGTTCCATTTATGATTCTGACGGTATCGATGAAGAAAAACTGAACTACGTTATAGATCTAAAGAATGTACGGCGTGGCCGCATTCAGGAATATGCCAAAGAGTACAGCTGTGATTTTTTCGAAGCTGAACGACCATGGAAAGTTAAATGTGAGGTGGCACTCCCATCCGCCACGCAAAATGAGATTAACGCTGAAGAAGCAAAGATACTTGTCGACAACGGTTGTCTCTGTGTATCCGAAGGGGCCAACATGCCTACGGAACCTGATGCCGTTAACATACTCCAGGAAAATGGCGTCCTGTTCGGACCCGGTAAAGCAGCCAACGCCGGTGGTGTCGCTGTCTCAGGTTTGGAAATGAGCCAGAATGCCATGCGCATTCAGTGGTCAAGAAAAGAAGTTGACGAAAAGCTTCAAAGGATCATGGTAAACATTCATGATCAGTGTGTCCGATACGGTGATAACGGCAATAAAGTTGATTATGTAAAAGGGGCAAACATCGGTGGTTTCATTAAGGTAGCCGATGCAATGCTGGATCAGGGAGTTGTTTAGGTGACACCATTCTGGCGACCGTTTTCGGAAAACTCAAGACGATTTTTTAATATAAGTCCATCACCCGTGTTCCCATCGATCCAGACAGCAACAGGATTCTTCAGCTTGATCCACCGGACGTCATCTGAGAATTCATGCGTCCTTTGAGATCTGAGCCAGTCCCAGTCTATAAAGTCTTTATTATCCGTCACAGTAAAATAACCAATCCTGAAGCTGGTGACATTCTGGAAAAAGTGACTGCCGAAAGACGGGTCAATAGGCTTTCCATCTAGCCCTACTTCCACAATCACCCTCGCCCGGGAGATTTGATTCCAGCGAACGGGAATACCGAGCCAGGGATCAGCACTCCCCCACCGCCCAGGTCCGATCAAAATTGAACTCCCCTGCCTGATCTTTTTGTTAATCTTTTCTATTTTTTCGGCAACTTTGTTTGAATTAGCAAAATCGAATTTTTCAGGATCTACAACAATTAGATTGTAGATGTCATTGAGGTAACCGTTACCGAGAGCCAATGTGCTGGAGCAGACAACCTCGTGTCTGTCCGCTGTCTTGAGTTGAACGCTTCTATCAAATGTATCGCTGGGCATGGGTCTGATCTGGAGCAAGCAGAACTCAGATGGTACATCGGGCTTGACAGAGTAATTACATGCGAACTCCGCTTCAACTGGGCACCCCATGGCTTCGTAACCAAGGGTCAGTATTTCACTGATCAGTTCAGGAAGCGAAAATCCGCGGGACTGAAGGATGCGCGAGAAAGTAACAATCCTAGGACCGTTATAATTGAGAGAATCTCTCACAATGTTGTCCTCTGTAGAAAGCACACTTGCCACATAACGTAATACCCCATCTTCTTCCGCCACTGAGAGTGTTTCTTTCAATAGATTCCCATCTTCTCCGGCGCTTAGCAAATCCTGCTGAGCATCGAGGGAAAGTGCGTAAAACTCTGTTTGTGAATTTTCCAGCATGGCATCAGGTGAATAAAACTGCGGCATAAGGCGCGGATACTTTGGTGAAAATCGAAGAACTTTTCCCCCTTCAGCAATCATCCGGCCCAATCCGAGAGCAAGGTATGAAGCACCGTCTTCCCGTTTCATGTATGATATGGGATAATAATTAATGCTTTGCGCCACGCCGCTGAAAGTGGGATAAAACCGGGAACCGTGTCTCTGCCCTACAGCCTCCTGCATGATTACCGCCATCCTTTCATCTTCCAAGTGATGACCGCTTAAAGCGGTGGTGCTTTTCACCTCCTGAGAGAACATGGACGCGTACACAAGCCTAATGGCATCAGCAGCCTTTGCAACACGAATTTTCAGTGAACGGTCATTGTTGGGTAGTAAAAATGTTGAATAGAGACCCGCAAGCGACTGATACTGCATATCTTCAAACAACCCTGATGAGCGTATGGCTACAGGTGATTTCATCTTTTTTAAGTAAGCTTTCAAAAAAATCATTAATTCTTTGGGAATGGGTGCACTTAAAAATCTTTTCGCCAAACGCTTTGAATTCTTTGTTTTCAGCGCTGTAGTCCAAAGATTATTCTTATCCATGAACATTTCGAACTGATCCGTACCAATGACAGCCACCTTAGGAATGCTGATATTGACGCCAGGAAACTTCTGTTTAAACTCATCTGATTCCACGAGGGACTGAGCAAATGCGAGTCCGCGAGCTTTGCCCCCTAAAGAGCCTCTTCCAAACTTGATAAAATCAGCAGTCGTGTCCTCATCTCCACCCCTGTACTGGATCACACGACCATGTACTCTGGCCTGCCTGGTCATTCCCACAACTTCAATAAGATACTGCCTCAAGCCTTCCACATTTTTAAAATCCGATGTCTTAACCTTCCTGACGCGGGAAGCGATCCAAAACTCACTGCGGGCGGCCAGCCAATTCGAAAAATGATTGCTGGATGCATGATATTCAATGGATTTGCGCGATACTGTTTCGAGCACTTTCTCCATTTCCTTGAGCGTTGAAGCCCTCCCAACTTCCTTACCACTAGGAAGACGAAAAACAAAATCACCAAAACCAAAATTCTGACGTATAAAATCAGACATATCCTGTAAAAAGGTCGAGGATTCTTTATAGAGAAATCTTGCATCAAGTTTACTAGCCCAAGTCTCTCCCTTAGGCTTTGTGCTTTGCAAAAGAATGGGCATTGCGGTTTCCCGGTCTCGAATCCAACGGGCAAGTTTGAACCCCGCCGAAATATCAGATTTTCCATTTATTGGGAATCTGATATCAGAGATAACACCCATAAGATTATCACCACACATGGCAATTAACTCAACAGCTTCCTCATAATTAGAGGCAAGGAGGATCTTCGGCCTCGCTCTCAACCGGAGTAGCCTATGAGTATCGTTCAAACTTTCGTCTATAAGGGATATGGTGTGATGCATTACTTCTCTGTAGATGCGCGGCAAAATGATGGAGTAAAACCGGGGACTGTCCTCCACTACCACAATAACACGTATATCTCCCATCTCCATATCGCTTTCAACATTTTTCCTGTCCTCAACATATTTAATGATTACTGGAAGTACGTTCGCATTGCCACTCCAAACGAACACTTTATCAATAGCATCCCCCTTCAAGAGTACTTTCATTCTTTTCAATTCTGTGGCATCAAATACCAATAGAATAACGGGTAAATCGGGGCGATCTTTTTTCACCAGTTTTCCAAAGGTGATGGGATCCATGTCCGCAATCCTCTGCATGGTAATGATTAGATCAAAACTTCTCTCCTCCAGCATTTTCATGGCTTCGGAAGCTGTAGAAGCGCGAGACACATGAGGTGCATAATGAAGGTGCATCCCAATATATTCAGTGAGAATTTGTTCAGTTAAACGCCCGTCTTCTTCCAGGATGTAAGCATCATATGGGGATGCCACCATTAGGATCTCATGAACACGAAAAGGAATTAGATCATGGTAATTCCACTGCGGTGGTGAGGTGACTTCAAGACGAGTCATTATCTATAATTACATAGTAAAGGTAAAAGATACAAACAGAGATTGAGATGAATGTGAGTGCTCAGTCGAGCTGAACCGAAACAATCTTTGAGACACCCGACTGGGCCATGGTGACACCGTAAAGAAATTGCGCCGCCTCCATCGTGAGTTTATTATGCGTCACAATGATGAACTGTGTCTTTTCGGAAAACTTCCCGAGTACGCGAGTGAATTTGGTAATATTGTTATCATCCAGAGGTGCGTCCACTTCATCGAGAATGCAGAATGGACTGGGCTTCACAAGATAGATAGCGAAAAGAAGCGAAATAGCTGTCAGCGCCTTCTCACCTGAGGAGAGCATCCGCAAGTTTCTGGTATGCTTTCCAGGTGGCTTGGCGATAATATTAATGTCGGCTTCCAGCGGATCATCGTCACCTATCAATTCGAGATCCGATTCCCCTCCCTCAAAAAACATGGTAAATGTCTTTTTGAAATTGGTCCGAATCTGCTCAAATGTTTCCAAAAACTGTTTTCTGGCTTCCGTATCAATCTTCTTCATTGTTTCAAGAAGCTTTTGTTCCGATTCCAAAAGATCGGTCTTCTGGCGCTGTAAGAATCTCAAGCGGCTGTTTTCCTCTTCGAACTCATCTTTAACGGCCATGTTGATTGGACCAATTCTTTCAATACTTCTCTCGATTTTATCAATCTCCAGTGCCAAATCGCTGTCTGATATGTTTCGCTCCACCACATCAGGAATCTTTTCACCATACTTCTCCTGAATCCTCTCTTTGATGCGGCGTAACTCACCTTCATGATCGGCAATACGAAGCTCAATTCTTTTAGCTTCCTCAGCCATTCGCTCCCGTTCACGCTGTTCTACCCGGATGACCTGCTCCTCCTCTTCAATCTGGCGATATGTCTCCTGAAAAGCATCATCCTTAAGATTTTTGACCGAAAGTAATTTTTTCAACTTGGCTGACAGTTTTTTATGGTTCTTTTTGGCGTCCGAACGCTCTGACTTCATCCCTTTGATCTGCTCTCCTAAAGATGATACTTCGATTGTGATAGCATCTGCTCTCTCATTATTTTCCTTGATAGCCTCACCGGATGCTTTGATTCTGAATTCAATATTGTCCTGACTGCCTTCAAGAGAAATGAGCTGAATTCTACAATCTTGGACATTTTGGTTTTTCTCTTCTCTTTCATTTTGAGCAGTTTCCACCCGCCTTTTTGCCTCATTCAGTTTTGTCTGAAATGTGGCCAGCTGTTCTTCCTGAGTTTTCAGAATCGGGATAAGATTATCCAGACTTTTTTGATAGTTAAGCAATTCAGATTTCACGGAAATGATCTCATGGGTTGTAGCTTGCTGTGCTTCTAGATTCTGTGAAATACCATATTCTATTCTGTTGATATCGTTTTCAGTTTGGGTTAGTAGATCGATAACATCCCGAAGATCAGTTGATAGCTTCCCATGTTTTTTCTCAGCATGATCAAGGGCCACGTCCATAGAGTTGATCTTCGATTTCACCTTTTCACTATGTTTAACCAGTTTGCCGATCTCTCTATCCAGAGAATCGATCCTCTCTTTGCGGCCAAGAAGTGTAATCCCATTACTGCTCTCCCGTGACATAATGAGACCTGTGCCTGCATAAAGGTTACCCTGCAAGTCTACCACATTACTAAAATAATCACCTCCGGTGAGACACTTTTCGGCATCAGCGGATTTTTTCACAATGGGAATCCCTTTAAGAAAACAGTCAACGATAGGCTGGTACCTGCTTTCGCACTTTACAACAGATGACGCATCAACACCGATCTGGGATTCTTCAGCTGTCGATACTCTGTTGAGAACGGCATCCAGCGGAATGATCCACACTCTGCCCATACCATCATCTGAAAGCTGCTCAATGAGCTGCAAGGCGTCGCTCCTCTTTTCGCAAATAAGGCTTTGAGAGACGGGTCCCAGTGCCGCCTCCACCGCCGGGCGGTATTTTTCCTTCACATCTATAACATCAGCCACGGTACCGAGCACTTCCGGAAATTTTCCTCTGTTATTCAAAACGTGGCGAACGCCGCCGGAATAGCCTTCTCCTCTCTCAACCACTTCCCTGTAAAACTGAAGTTGAGATTCCAGAGTCTCCACACGGTTCGCTATGCGATGAAACTCCAGTGTATTGTCATGTTTCTCAGCCCTAAACTGGGTGATTGACGATTCCAGCTCTTCCATTTCCACTTTTTTCTCATGAACGGTATTTTCACATTTTTTTCTTTTTGCAATGAGCAACTTCTGTTCCGACTTAAGCCGTTTAATATCTTCATCGTGATTGGCTGAACGCTTTTCCATTTCTGAAAGAGCCTGCGATTTTTCATCAACGATTTCTTCCGTTCTTTCCCGAAGAGAACGTGAATTATTTAGTTTTTTTAGATGTTCTATCTGTGTTTCGGACAAAAAATCAAGTCGCTTTCTGGAATCACTATATTTTGCATCGCTACTGTCAAGGGTATCTTTCAAAGACTCGTACTCTAATGTCACCGATTTAACTTTCGGTTCTAAGGCCGCGGACTCGGCATCCAGCTCCTTAATGCGGTGATAGTGAGATTTTTTCTTCCTCTCACCGTCAATCTTCTCATCATTCAGGCGTTCAATGGTCTGTTCAGCACCTCGCTCCTGCTCAGACAGGATAAGCATTTGATTACTGCAGATCTGCCGTTCCTCGGAAAGTGAATCAATTTCAGACTGGATCTTGGACAGTTCCTCCCGCTGCTTCTCATATTCCTTGCGTAATTTTTCAAGAGAGTCCTCCCGACCTTTCTCTTCATCCATACGGGTGGAATGTTGTTTGCCAAAGGTGTCAACATTTTTCCTGAGAGGATCCAATTCTTTCAGGATGAACTGACGCCTGAGAGACGCAAGAGCAATCTCGCTGTCCCGCAACTGTTCTACCAGCTTTGCATGCCGTTTGTACCGCTTCATCTGAAGCTGCAGACTGTGCACCTTATTTTCCACTTCACTAACGATGTCATCGACTCGTTCCAGATCCGCATGTGTGGCGTCGAGCTTTAAGAGTGTCGCCCGCCGCTGATGCCGGTACTTGTTGATTCCTGCAGCCTCTTCGAACATGCGGCGGCGATCCTCGGCGCTTTCACTGAGGATATGTTCGATCATTTTAAGCTCAATAACGGAATAGGCATCGGCACCCATACCCGTATCGACAAAAAGGTTGTGAATGTCTTTCAAACGGCAACCGTTGCGGTTGATCATATATTCACTTTCACCATTGCGAAAAATGCGGCGGGTAATCTCCACATCGTTGTATTCAAGCGGTAGCATCCCCTTGTTATTGTGAACAGTGAGAGAAACTTCGCAGACACTCAATGCCTTCTTGGCATCCGACCCGTTAAAAATAATGTCATCAAGGCGGGCTGACCGAAGCAAGCGGATTTTTTGCTCTCCCAAAACCCAGCGAACGGCATCCACAATATTCGTTTTGCCGCATCCGTTGGGACCCACCACAGCTGTAATCCCTTCACCAAACGATAGACGTTGTTTATTTGCGAATGATTTAAAACCGTGCAGCTCCAGTTCTGATATATACATACCTATCCCTGATTAAGATTTAAATATGATTCTTATAAAAAGATAAGTCCGAGGTATCATTCTGAAAATTTCTCCGCGATTGAGAAACCTAGCCGGGCGGCCAGCTCATTTTTCGTCCCCCAAGTAGATGAAGATGAATATGAAAAACAGCCTGACCCGCATCGCTGTTGCAATTGAAAACTGTCCTGTAACCGCTTCCGGAGATGCCTCGCTCATCAGCGACTTGTTTTGCCACCAGATGAAGTTCACCTACTACATCACGGTCATTAATGGAAATGTCATTCAAAGTTGGGATATGTTTCTTAGGTATGATCAAAACGTGATGTGGTGCCTGAGGACTGATGTCGTTGAATGCGAGAACGGAATCAGAATCATAGACAATATCACCAGGAATCTCCTTATCCACAATTTTGCAAAAAAGACAGTCACTCAACAGCCGGCTCCTGACTTAGAATCTGCTCACTAAGCGCCACGGACACAATAGCGGCTGTTTCGGCCCGGAGACGTCTGGAGCCCAGTGACGCATGCCTAAAGCCAGCAGCAGAAAAGGTCTCTACTTCCGTGGGCGAAAAACCACCTTCAGAACCAACTGCAAGCCAAACTTCAGAACAGGGCGAAGACGACGTTAGATGAGCAGCAAGGGTAACACTCTCAGGTGAATCGTGAAGCACGAATTTGGATTCTCCTGAACTTTTGTCAACCCACGCAGAAAGCTTTTGGACATCATTTACTTCAGGCTGCCCACCCCTACCGCACTGTTTCATGGCGGAAAGGGAAATTTTTTGAAGCCGTTGCAGGTTGATGCTCAGCTTAACGCTGTTTTCCAGAACCAGTGGTGTGATAGAACGAACACCTAATTCCGTACATTTTTCGATAACGGCATCCATCTTCGCCCCTTTTAAAATACCGACTCCAAGATAGATGTTAATTGCCGGTTCGTGGTAGCGGTCGATTTTGTAATCAATCCTACCCTCTATTCTTTCACCGTTCACAGTTTCCACAACCGCTTCGTAGGCAGCACCCGATCTATCCAGCAATGTAATTCCATCACCCGAATTCATTCTAGCCACTCTGGCAGCATGACGGCCCTCCTGACCGTTCAGGACAAAACGGTCCCCCCTAAGACTTTTGGGATTGATGATAAAGTGTCTGCGCTCCGGCAAGGCTATTTTAATTTTCGGCCGATCATAATCTTCAGGACAGTACCTCCGTAGTGGTCCCGCCCTTCAACCACATCGCCGATACTAATATAATCGTAGCCAAGAAAAAGAGACATGACCCGTTCGGGCTGCATCATAAAATCGATACCGGCACCAAATACAAAACCTCCATTAAATGTCGTCTCAATATTATTCATTTTGTAGGTGAACTTCCCGTACTCGGGAACATCCATAATAATAACGGGGCCCCCTGCCACCATAACAAAAGGTGAAAAATTATTGGCGATTAAACCAATGAAAGGATGGAACTTGAAACCAGTTAAAGCCGGCATGAGCCACAGGTTGAACGGATTAGCCTTGTAAACATACCCTGTCCAGTAATCAACAACAGGCATTTCAGCTTCACCAGTAACGTCCATCATTTTGAATTGTCCGAACCACTGCAATTTTATATTGATAGGACGAGTGAAGAAAAGACTCATACCGTTCCCGAAATCAGCAGTTTCCAGGGAAAATCCAGAAGTGGGTTTGGCTAGCCCCATTCCTAGAAAATCCTCATCGGTCTGAGCCGTCACCGGGCCACCTGAGAGCAACCCCATGATGAAAAGAACCGGAATGAAAATGCTCCGAGGTTTCATTCGCAGCTTCACGACGGATAATTTATAACGATTCCGTCGAGAGTTCAATACGATTCAGTGACTATCTGTATTCTTCGAGCAAATCTTTGGCTTCGCGAACCTCGTCTCGTTCCTCTACCAGCGATGAGAATGAAGGCTTTGTATTTGCCACATTCTCCAGCAAGGTGATGGCCTCACTTTTCTGCCCATCTTTGTGCAATGCCTTTGCAAGATAGACCATCTGAACTAACCTTGCGTCGCCGGTTTCTACGGCTTTGCGGAGCCATACGATAGCATCGTCATTATCCGGCCAAGAGAGTAAAAAGGGTATATAGGGTGATTCATAATGGACAGCCCCGAGCATGAAATATCCCCCTCCGTTCTCGTAAACGGGATCGAGTTCAATAATCTTTTCAGAATGTTCCTTCATAAGGTCCGCTACTCCTTCCCGGGCAGCAGTAAGAATACCATAAGCTTTTGACCAGCTTCCCAGATTGACCAGGTACCAGTAGCGAAATGAAACTGAGTTAGGGTAACGATCTATGTAGTTTTCCGCAAAGCGCTTTCCGCGGTCGAAAATAGCCTTTTTCTCTTCCTTGTTATTTGTAGTGTATTCACCTTTAAAATAGAGAGCTTTAACGAGCATGAGAGCGGCCTCTTTTCCATCTCCACCATCCAGTAAGCCTTCAAAGTATGAAATGGCTGAATCTATGGGAGTAGACACGGCCCTAGAGCCGCTTGCCCCTTCAGACCGCCGGTCATACCATGCTTTCCCTTTATCAATATCGGACTGTCCATGAATGTTCGAAAAAAGAACTAAGCATATCAGAAGGATTGTTCTCATGATCTTTCTCCCTTAGTACTATTTACGTTCTTGGCGGATTAACTTTCATATCAAAGTAACCGCTCAACACTTTCCCACCCACTTTCACCTGAATCCATATTCGGTAATCACCCGCTTCAGAGAATTCAAAGGGTGGGAAGGTAACCGTTCCTTTTTGGTTTTCATTTCCCTGCATTTGGCCATGCATGGAATGATCCATCTCTCCGGCCTGTCTCTCAAACAGCATCTGCGAAGCCATGGAGATGGTACCGGTGGGATGCATGTGAACAAAGACTTTTCCATCTGTCCTGAGTACGGCACAGTGGCTCATCATCCCCATGTAGGGCTCCAGAACTGCGGGTGAGCCACTAGAGAGATTGACTCTGAATTGCCACTCCAGTTCCTCATCGATGGCAATCTCATCAGGCATATTCAACCATGTCATTGTCGATCCATCCTCAAGAAAACTGACGTCTTTGCTTTGAGCAGTCTTACGGTACGGTTTGATTTCCCGCCACGAATCATCCATATCGCGCTCCAGGGACGCGCTGAGCAACTCTTCATCGGGATGATATTCCGGCACTGTAACAGTATCTATTAAGGTCTGAGAGAAACCTGTTTCATGAGTGATATCGGCAAAAATGGCGTACTCCCCATCAGGGAGGGGCGGCACAATCACATCGAACTGGTCATCGCTCTGGACCTTCGGATGAATGTGGGCAAAGCCGTCGAATTCCGGCAGTCGGATAAAGTACATGTGCATCATCTTGCCATGATCTGGAATGAGAGGTGGCAAGCGACCGGATGTCCACCGATCGTCTACTATATTAACAGAAAGGATTCTGACTTTGTTCTCCAGACGGACCTGGGACTCTATCTTTAACGGTTTAAACATATTAGCCCGGTACTGGGCCTCCACGGTACTCCACCAGTTCCTACCACCAAGAAGCATTCCAACACAAAAAATCGCACCAACTAAGAAAGCGATCCGGCCTCGCCTTATTTGTGCATTATTCGGCTGCTGACCAGTTTCAAAGGTGCTCTCCCTCGCCGCGGCGGCGATAACGGAGACACCGCCTCCAACAAGCAAGATCATCAAGATCAAGAGAATTGCTTTCAGGCTAGCGGCCATTTCTAGCGTTCGCGTGGCGATTGAATTAACGGGGACGATGACTGTTCCATGACCTTTCTCCCCATACAGATGCACATTGACACTATAGGAACCGAAATCCATGAGCCACAATTCACTGCTGTACAACAATTTGTCATCAGAGATTTGTACAGCTTCATCCGGCGGTGGTGCCCCTTCAGGTCCGGCATCGAACTTGATGGGCTGAACCGTGACGCGGTTGACTCCTTCCCCCAGAGCGCGAACGGTAATCTCCGCTAGACCTGGAACCACACCCGGAGGTCGAATGATGACGCGTACGGGATAAGGCCCTGCAGTCCCTTCATAGAAAACGTTGAGGTTACCCACATGGCCCATCAAATGACTGACCGCCAGGAAAATACCGAAAACAACAGAAAACCACTTCATCTTTTGAGTCTGCTCAGCCAGCTCCCGCTCCAAATACCGACAAGGCTGGAACCTGCGGCCATCAAGACAGTTTTTAGAATCCCAGCGAAAGAAACAACCGTAAGAGGGATGGCCCCGCCCAGAGGACTGTAATCGTATTGCCAAAAGTCGTAATCATTCGGACCTATAGGAGCCCAGTAAGGTTTGTTCACATGAGTGGCAAAGAACCAGTTTCTACCATTCTCGGAGAGTAAAAACTCGGCGAATGGCCAGTGAACTAGGAAGTAGATCCCAGCAAAAAAAACACCACACAGCCCAGCAGCAAGCCAGTCATTCTTAAGATCGGCTTTCTTCAAAATATAATCAATCGCAACTGAGGGCACGATAAGGAGTGGTGGGAAAGGAGGCGCGACAAAATGGGTGATCTCACGGTAGATGGGTGCCAGTTGAGGTTCACCCGGAAAAAGGGGCAGGACCCAGATAATCAACAGACGATGAATGGTAAAGATGAGTGAAGCAGTTGTGGCGGGCCATGGAAGTCCGCTCGATTTCCCGATCATCGCGAGCGCAAAAGGAAATACAATAGCAGAAACGTTGAAGAACTCCTGTGAGTGCTGCTTGTTGGGAAACATGTATTCCATTGTGAGGATCACAAGCATGAGGATAAGAACACCCCCCGTATAGGCATACATGGTGTTAAGGACAACCTCGGATTTTGTCCTGTTCTGGCAGGCCGCAAGAAGGAACATGGCTCCGAAAATGGTCGAGAAAAAACCAGCCGCCAAAACCATGTGAGGCGGGGAGATGATTTGCACATCGAGCCCGTAGGCGTTGTGCCACCAGTCGTCGAAGGGCGCAGATGTGAGCATGGCAACGGCTCCCCAAATGCAAACCCATGCGCCAAGAGGACCCCGGAAGCCCCACACTTTCACCGATGCATCCCTAAGAGGCGACGGACCGCCAAATGAAGCTCTTAACACGAGAATACCGCCGGTGAGGCCACCAATGATCCCGCCAATGTAGATAACGATATGAGCCAGCGTCCAGAAAGTATCCCGGCCGATGGTTTCATGCCATGAAATGTCCCATTGGAGACCGATTACGATGGCCGTTGCTGCCAAGGTGACAGCTGAACAATACCATGGTAGAGTGTAGGGTGCTACATCGGTTTTCATGATGAGATAGAAATTTAGGGAAAACTAAGTCGGTCTGCGAAGAATGGTTGTGATCCCTTGCCCTTTCCCGATGCACATGGTTGCAAGCCCGTAGGTCGCCTTCCGCTGTTCCATCACATTGATGAGAGTTGTCAGGATACGAACGCCGGAGCAGCCAAGGGGATGTCCCAGGGCGATGGCGCCACCGTTTAGATTAATCTTCTCCTCGGACCAGTCACCTTTTCTGATAACATAAAGTGCCTGAGCAGCGAAGGCTTCATTCAGTTCCATAACGTCAATATCGTCTAGACTGAGACCAGCCAAGCTAACCGCTTTTTCAGTTGCTGGCAGCGGTCCTATACCCATCCGCTCCCACTCCACACCTAACACAGTTCGGGAGACGATCTCAGCCCGAACTTTCAGACTATGATTTTCAGCAAACTGGCGGCTCGTGACAATGGCTGCACCAGCCCCAATGGACAAGGGTGAACTTGTGGCGGCGGTTACCGTACCTTCATTGAAAAAAGCAGGTTTCAATGACCGAATCTTTTCCAAATCGGGCGTACGGGGTCCTTCATCTGCTTCGACGGTTGTTCCGTCCTCCAATTCCACGGGGACAATTTCATGGTGGAAGCGGCCTTCGGCTTGTGCCGCCAGGGCCTTTTCATGGGACGCTATGGAAAAGGCCTCTTGATCCTCCCGGGATATGTTGAGTTCCGCTGCCAAGTTCTCCGCCGTCAACCCCATTTCGATATAGTAATTCTGTTTTTCCAATTCTGGATGGTAATCGGGATTGAAGCCGCCCCTTGGTATGCTGAACATATCCTCCACGCCAGCTGCGATTCCCGCTTCAAGATCACCAATTTCTACCGCCCTGCTGATCTGATGAATCGCATCCATAGATGAGCCGCACAGGCGGTTCACCACTTTGGCCCCAGTCTCGATGGGAATTCCAGCCAGGATCGCCGCTGAGCGGGCCAAAAGCATCCCTTGGCTCCCTTCAGGATAACCACATCCCAAAATTATATCTTCTATATTTTGTAGAGGTAAATTGGGGTTTCTTTCAAGTAACACTTTAAGTATTTGAGCTGTGAGTTCATCTGGACGGATGTTGTCTGCCATTCGGCCTCGTTTTACACCAATAGGTGAACGGACAGCATCGACAATGACCGATTTTATCACGGTTATACTTTCTTAGGTCACCGGTGTTTGATTGAAAGGAGAAAGTGTGCCCAAGCGGTCTTTGTATTCCAACCCGTTTCCATTCACATCACTAAGAGGAAGTGCAGGTGAAGACTTTGAAGAGATGAGAGAAACGATTACCAACATCGCCAGACCAACACACCACCCGATTACGTCAGCCGGCAGTGTAGGCGTAAGCCACATAAAGAGAAGCCAAGCTAAAGTACCGCTGAACATGGAGGCGAGCCCTCCCGGTGTGTTAGCTTTCGGCCACCAGATTCCAGCCGTCAGCGGTATAAAGAGTCCAACTAAAAGAATGGAAAATGAGTCTAGTAACAGATTGTACACTTCTCCCACATAAAGAGCTACCAACATGGCAATGAGGGCTGAGATTGGAACAGTGAAACGCGTCCACCAGAGAGTCCCTTTTTCTCTAAGACTATCAGGCAGGTGAGGAACAAGATTATTGCCAAACACAGAAGCAGTGGCGAGGATAGAACTATCGGCACTGCTCATGGCTGCGGCCAGAAGGGCACTGATGAAAACAACTATCATTAACGGCGGCAAATAAGCCATTGCCAACTTCGGGATGATAAGCTCCGGGTTCTCAAGCCCAGGCATGAGGACGCTTCCGGCAATACCCATCAGTACAGCAAGCAGTCCGAATATCAAATAGAGTATAGATGACAGGTAAGCTGAATTCTGTGCCACATTTTCATCCTTTGACGAAAGTGCTCTCTGGATCAAGTCCTGTCCAGCAAGATAGCCAAACGCCGCCACCATCCACATTCGAATGTACCCGAGCCACTCGGTAATTGTCGCATCCTGAGGAAACATACGGAAACTACCCTCTGGAGCAGCGGCAAAAAATTCCCGGATGCCGCCGAACTGTTGGGCAATGATAGGAAAGGCAACAGCCAGCCCAGTCATAAGGATGATCACCTGAAAAAAGTCAGTGAGGGAGACAGCCCACATGCCTCCTAGGACAGTATAAATAAGAACAATAACGGTACCGATGATAATCCCCACATTTTCCGGGATTCCCATCAATGCATGAAGAACAAAACCGATGGAAACAAGCAGCGAACCTGTCCAACCGATAAAAACAATAATCATTATGATAGATGAAAAAATACCGGCGGTCCGGCCGAATCGCATTTCGAAGAAATCGATAATAGTCACCAGTTTCATCCGTCGCATCATCCTGACATAAAAAAGACCGGCAAGAAAGAGACAGAGGGATGCGCCAAAGGGGTCAGCAATAACCCCAAGGAAACCCCGCTCGTAAGCGGCGCCGCCGCCGCCCAGGATGGCCCCGCCGCCCATCCAGGTAGCTGTCAGTGTGGCGGTGCAGAGCCAGAGAGAAAGTCGCCGACCGGCGAGGAGAAAATCATCTGAGTTTTTGATCTTACGGCTTGCATAGAACCCAACCCCAAGCATACCGGCCAGGTAAAGGCTAATGCCGAAAAGTATGCCGGGATCGATTGAATTCATTGTTTAACGGTGGAGACCTTCTACTTTAGACTGGATATCATCAGAGGTAACCGGACCGAATTGACTGAAGACTACCATGGCCAAAGCGCTCGCTGGCAGTCCGTAAAGGATAGCTGCCAAAGGCGGGGCATCCGGATTGAACTGAACGGTAAGATAGACACCAACTCCCAAAACAATAGAAGCAATACCACCAGAAAGGTTGGCTTTCTTCCACCACAATCCTGCAACTACCGGAACAAAAAGCCCGGCGCTGAGCATACCGATGGCGGCGGAATAAAACTCAGTGATCAGTTTTGGAGGCGAGTAGGCGAAAATCATGGCGGCTATACCCACAACCCAGACAATGGCCACATTGATTATGTTCTCTGTTTTCTCTGAAACGTGTTCCTTTAAATAACCACCCAGAAGGTCGTGGGAAATGGCCGAGCTGCAAGCCAGTAGCAAAGCATCGGTGGTGGACATGACAGCCGCAATGACCGCTGCCACTGCAAGACCCCTTACAAGGGGAGGGAACTGGTTTTTCATCACTTCCAGGAAAATTTGGTCTGCATCATGAAGATTAGGAAAGGACATCTTTCCCACCGGAACAATTACCATCACCGCTGCGAGGATCATAATGCTGTACATCACCATGGCGATATTGAGAGACAGCCGTGCTCCTCCGGAATCTTTGGCGGTAAACACCCGCATGACAATGTGAGGAATGACAGGAATAGCCGCTGCCCAAATAACGAATGAGCCTAGATAGCTGGCTAGCGGCTGATTGGCTACCTGACCCAGTTCAGGCGCTTTAACTGACGCATCGGCAATGATGGCCAAGGGTGTCCCGTTTTGCATCATCATAGCAAAGGCAGTCCCAAGTATCACTAATAGCATAAGGGTTCCCTGAATCACATCTGTCCAAGTAATGGCCAGCATGCCTCCAATGGAGACGTAAAGAACAAATACAACCGCCGAAAGAGTGACAGCTTGCTGGTATGGGATCCCCAGCAATGTCTGGGCGGTGATTCCCACCGCTTTCATCTGTGCCACAATGTACACCGTGAAGCTCACAACAATGAGTGTAGGAACGAGATATCGGAAAATAACGTGGGGATACCTGAATGTGAGAAAATCTGTGATAGTGAATTTTCCAAAGTTACGGAGCGGCTTTGCCACCAGAATAGACGCCAGTGGAAAACCGAGAACAGCCCCTGCAAAAAGTGACAAGGTATAGGGGACACCGCGATCGTAGGCCAGACCCATAACACCAATGATGGAACCGCCGCTGGCAAGCGCCGCCATTATGGCCATAGCGTTCACCCAAGTCCCGATTCGCCGCCCAGCCACCCAGTATTCATCCCGGGACGCCAAAACTTTGCGTGAAGCGAGGATACCTATGGCAATACATCCCAGGAGATAAAGAATTACAAACGTCCGTTCAAGGGCCATTGTTCTCTCCCCGCTTCCGCCGGATGAAAAGCTGAACTAGAGCGATTGCCGGTGAGAAAACCATAAGGATTGCCATGAGCCAACCAAAGACGGCCATCCCTCCTACTTCCACCGTCCGTGCCCAAGGCATGAAAGCCACAACTGAAAAAAAAGTGATAACCAAGAGGTACCACCTGTCACCAGAACCCATAGAGAAAAATTGTGACATATTAATCCCTGCTATCTAAGAATAAAGCCATCCTTCAGCGGATCATCGGGATCGATGAAGAATGTCTGGCGACCGGTAATGTGAGCATTGCCACCCACTTCGGGAATCACACCGTCGCACTCTCCCACTTTCACCTTTTCCTTGATCTGTCCGGTAAACGTAGTACCAAGGATCGAATCAATGGTTATCATCTGCCCCATTTGAATCTCACCTCTTGCGTGGAGAATGGCCAGCCTGCCGCTGACGCCCGTCCCTGTGGGACAGCGATCTACCTGCCCGTCAGCGAAAATACAGACATGCCGACTGTGATGATCTGGACTGGCGCTTTTCCCCACGAAAATGGTTCCATAAAGATAATTCATTTCTGGTGCAGTTGGGTGATCCACTGCCACGGATTGTGACACTGCTCTCTTTATGGCCATCCCTGCTTCAATGAGATTCGAAATATTTTCAGGAGAACAGTCGAGTCCTATTTGTACTGTATCAACATATGCATAGAACGCACCGCCGAATGCGATGTCAACTTTAACAGAACCAAGATTCGGAACATCAACTTCGTTATCCAGATGTTGAACAAAGGACGGGACATTCCGGAATTGTGCACCAGTCACTTTCCCTTTTTCAGAAAGCACCTCGGCGTATACCCTGCCGGAAGGAACGTCCATGACAACAGGAGTTATAGGACCTTCCATGGGGATAAGCTCCGTCTCAATAAATACTTTCGCCAGCGCAATCACCGCATGCCCACACCCCGTGGAGTAACCTTCGTTATGCATAAAAATGACACCAAAATCAGCATCAGAAGAGTTGGGCTCAACAATGATGGCACCGTACATGTCAGAATGGCCTCTCGGTTCCCACATTAAAACAGTACGAAGATAGTCGTAATGTTCACGGACAAAGGACCTTTTTTCCAGAACTGTGGTGCCCTCCAAATCAGGAAAACCATCTGTAATAATTCGTAAAGGTTCACCACCCGTGTGGGCATCAATTGTTGAAATCTTCAACCAGCTTTTCGGAGCCTCCCAATTCCCCAGATTTGAAATGTCAATCAGGTCCATTTGGATTGTTGCTATCCTGAAATCCCAGTAAGAAATATATAAATTATAACTGTAATGCCCATGATAGCCCAAGAAGCAGTTTTGGCATAGATCCAAGGGGTCATGTCCACCGGAGACTTAACGGAGACTGTGCTGGTCGCAATTTCTGATTTAGACCGGGGTCTAATCCAACCTATTAACAGCATTACGCTGACGGCAGCCACAAAACTGATGAAATAGCCGTGTAAAAAGTGAAGTTCGCCATCTGCATTGGCTAAAAAGGACGGGACAGATTTGATGTTTACAAAAGTAAAAAATGCGTAAGCCCCCATGCCAACCAGCATCCCCACCTTGGCGGCGAGAGCAGGAACGCGCTTGGTAAGGATACCCATAAGGAAAATTCCGATGATGGGGACACTATAAAGACCGTTGACCTGCTGAAGGTACTGGAAAATTGACTCCAACTGTGCCAGTAACGGCGCAATAATTATTGCAGCTACAGCCAGGATTATACTGAAAATCCTTCCCACCTTAACAGTTTGATCTCCCTGTGCACCCGGGTTGATATAGCCTTCATAAAATTGTAGTGAAAAAAGGGTAGATGCACTGTTCAGGGCACTGTTGAAAGAACTCAAAATAGAACCCATAAGTACGGCCGCAAAAAGCCCAAGGGACCAATCCGGCAGAACGTACCGAACTACCGCCCCGTACACCTGATCTTGTTTATCGATATTTAATTGAGGTAAATGAAGGGCTATAATGCCAGGCAAGCAGAGCATTATTGGACCTACCAGTTTCATTGCCGACGCAAACAATACTCCCTTCTGCCCTTCCTCCAGGCTGCGAGCCGCCATCGCCCGCTGAACAATCACCTGGTTGGTTGACCAGTAAAACACCTGAATAAACATCATTCCCGTCAGCAACGTGGGCCAGGGTACAGTCACTGTCTTCCCATCAACATTGCTGCGGGTGAGAACGGCCAAGTAATCTGGATTTTCACTTCCTAATATGCTCAAGCCTTCAAACAGAGAACCGCCACCTAGAGCAATCAGAGCCAGGACAGGTACCGCTAGCCCGCCAATTAATAGACCAATGCCGTTAAGAGTATCGCTAACTGCTACCGATTTGAGTCCCCCAAAAATGGCGTAAGAACTTCCCAGCACTCCGATAGTAGCAGCCACTAGCCATAATGGAAAATTGAGATCAAACATTCCGATCAGTGCCAAAGATCCAGTATATAACACGACCGGTAATAACACTGTTATATATCCAAACAAAAATAGTCCTGAGACCATGGATCGAGTCATTTTGTCAAATCGTTTTTCCAGGAACGCAGGCGTCGTAGTAAAACCACTTGCTAAATAGGTAGGTAAAAACAATAATGCTGTTGCAATCATGGCGAATGCAGCCAAAGCTTCCCATGCAATTCCTACCAAAGCCTTGTCCCCAAAGACATCACCGTTCAATCCTACAAGCTGCTCTGTTGAAAGGTTTGTCAAAAGAAGCGAACCACCTACAACGGGCCATGACAATGCCCTACCCCCCGTGAAATATTCTTCAGTAGCATTCTTTGATTTTTTCATTCTACTTACAATGAGATAGGTAACAATGGCAACAGCACCCGTTGCAAAAATGAACGAAGCAATAGAGATTACATTCATGGATCTATTTTTTTATTGGAAATCAACAACCTAGCTCAGCAATTATTTTAGGATAAGCATTTTTAAGGAGAAGTGATAAAAGATATTTCATCACTCCCTTACTCCACCCACTAATGCATTCTGGACAATAAATGGTTTCATGGTGAAACTGTATTCGTAATCTTTCGCCGGCAGAGTGTATTCAGGGTGAGTCCGGGCGCCCCAGCTGTTATCACCACCCAGACCCATCTGCCGGTAATCTACTAGCCATGTCACTATATCTGTAGGCTGGATATGGATGGCACCGTGCCGCTGACTGTGGGGAATATGGTCAAGGTCATCATAAGGATAGTGATGAACACTCCCGTCAAAGGTGGGATTCCCGATCACTTTCAAACCAACTTTACCGTTAGAAAGACTCATCCACCTAACATCGGTCTTATTCCCCGTTTCCTGCGGGCGAACGTATCGAAATGTTTGCTCCCAAACGATTCCAGAATAGAGACCTACGGCTGCGGAAGTTTTTCTATCCCAGTAGCTTTCGTGGGGTCCCCGGCCGTACCACTTTAATTCAGTGAAATCGCCGGGAAGTGAAAAAATCATTCCGATACGGGGCAGCTCTGGAAGTTCTTTACTCCCAACTTGAAAACTGTGATGAATTTCAACACTTCCATCACCCGCAATAGAGTAAACAGTGTTCGTTGAAGACCCGCTTTTCATATGTTCCCTTTGAATGGTCACTACCCCCTTCTCACTTTTCATATTACCCTGAAAAAGCCGGACTTCCATTTCCTCTCCCGCGTTTCTCCAAATCCCTAAACGTTGCGGCATACCGTTCCCCAAGTCGTTGTCGGTGGGAGCACGCCAGAAGTTTGGCAGGGGGCCTGTCAGTATAAGATTTTGGCCTCCATACCAGAACTGTGTCATACTCCCCGCTTCGCTGTTGAATTCGATCTCGAAATCATTACCTATGACCGTAATTATACTATCCCCCTGATGCAAAATCACGCTTCCTGATTTCTCAGCCTTTGCCACGGCGGGTGAGTTTATTGGTAATCTGAACTGGTCCCAAGCCACCTCATGTCCAGCTGGTAATACGGCATCACTGTGTCTGGAGTTTGCCCGGAGAGTCAGAAAGTACTCACCGCCTGGTTTTGGGTTCAGCTCAGGAAAGTTGACTGACACTTGCTGATGTTCCCCGGCTAAGATTTTTGGAACTTCAAAGCGACCATTTCCCATAAGATATCCATTTCTATGAATCTCCCATATGAAGTCGAGATGAGAAAGGTCGTTATAATTGTAGCGATTCAGTACAGCAATTTTTCCCTCTTCCCAATTTTCCAGATCAAATTTTACCGGTTGATAAACTTTTTTTACTTCCCACGCATGAGGGTTGGGTGACCGGTCAGCTGCCATGAGACCGTTGGCGCAGAAGTTCGAATCATCCTCAACGTGCTCATGAACAAAATCACCACCGTAAGCCCAGTAAGGCGAACCGTCTTCAGCTTTTTTCAGGAATGTCTGATCCACCCAGTCCCAGATGAAACCGCCCTGGAGTTGATCATATTCATCCATGGTATCCCAATAGTCCTGAAGATTGCCGACACTGTTTCCCATGGCATGGGCGTACTCGCACAGAATGAGGGGCCTAGTATTATTATGGTTCTCAGCATAATCCCTGATGTACTCAATGGACTTATACATAGGAAACACCACATCAGTGTGACTGTTCAGCCCTGCCGGTTCATAGGCCACCGGTCGTGTGGGATCTGCTTTCTTCATAGCGGCATACATTGTTCTGAAATTTTCTCCATCTCCCGCTTCATTCCCCATGGACCACATAATGATGGAAGGATGATTTTTGTCACGAGCCATCATTCTCAGCCCGCGGTCCAGCCATGCCTTTTCCCATTCGGGATTGTCAGCTAACTCACCGTAACTGTTAGCGTGAAACTGCATACCGTGTGCTTCCAGGTTCGCCTCATCAATGATGTACAGACCATACCGGTCGCACAGTTCATACCACAAAGGATGGTTTGGGTAGTGGCTTGCCCGGACGGCATTGATGTTAAACTGTTTCATCAGTTCTATGTCCCGGACCATGGATTTCTCCGATACAGCCCTGCCCCTGACAGGATCATGTTCATGACGGTTAACACCACGGAACATAAGCGGTTTCCCGTTCAATAGCAGCTGTCCGCCCTTCATTTCCACTTTTCTGAAACCGATCCAGACCGATGTCGATTCCAGAACTTCGTCAGCTTTCTTCAGTGTCAAATGCAATCGGTACAGATTCGGCGTCTCTGCTGTCCACTTGGCCACGTCATCAACTTGTCCGTTTAAAGCAACTGTACCGATTTCGGGAGGGACTTTTTTGGACCAGGTAAGAACAGGTTGGTTTTCACTCTGCTTTGACAGAGATGCCTCTAAACTTAATCCTTCAAGCTTCTCCGACACCGCAACCTTTACACTGACAGAAAAAAGACCAGTTGTGTAGAGTGCATCTAGATCGCCCACTACTGAGAAATCTTCAAACTGGGTAGTGGGACGAGCATAAAGATAGACTTCTCTTTCTAAGCCGCTGGCTCGCCAAGTGTCCTGCCCTTCAAGATAGGAAGCGTCGGAAAAGCGGTAGACCCGAACCGCCACCCTGTTTTCACCCCGGTTCACATAATCAGTAATATCAAACTCGTGCGGCAGCTTGGACCCCTGGGCATAACCTACCTCTTTTCCATTAACCCACAGATACATGGCCGACCGTACAGAGCCGAAATGGATGATGACTCTCTGGTCAATCCACCCATCGGGAAAAGTGAACGTACGGAAGTATGAACCGATCGCATTATAGTGATGGGGCACTCTGGGCGGATCGGGATCAAACGGGTACTCCTCATCTAAATAAATAGGAACACCGAATCCCTGTAACTCCCAGCTGCCTGGGACACTGATCTCAGACCAATTATCTATCTTCGACTCACGGGCCCAGAATCGTCCGGGAGCATCGTCCGGATTGATTGCATAGTGAAACTTCCACCTTCCGTTGAGAGAGACAAAACGGGATGATTTCCGGGGATCATTCTCCAGGGCCAGCTCTTCACTTTCGAAAGGAAAGAATGACGCTCTGGCTGGAAGACGGTTAACTGATAAAATGGAAGGTGTTTGCCATTCGCTTCTGTAAAGATCATCCCTTGCGCATCCTGTGAAAAGCTGAAGCAAGTAAATTGTGATGAGCCATTTGGTTCGCAAATGGGTTGGACATTTGAAGAACGGTAATGACATGAGGGAGAAAATAACTGATAGAAATAGCTCAGAAAACAATAAACCCGATCTGAAAAATCGGGTTTAAAGCAAAAGATACGGGTTGTGTTGCTTCAGATTCCTTCCAAAGTCTCAGCCCCCAGCTGGTCCACCACCGATTTCATACTGCCGGTTTTCTCAAAACAGGTTAGCTGCCTGTCAGCACTGGCTCCATTTTTCAATATAGTCCGGACATATTCCACTTCTTCTCTGGTACCAAGAGGGTCTAAAACGTCATCCACCAGATCAATAATTTCTTCAATCAGTGAAGGGACAAGCCCTTCTGTCTTTTTTCCAAAATCGATGAGACTCCCATTAATCCCATCCTTCATTGCTCGCCACTTGTTCTCAGCAATCATGGAAGGACGGTAGGTTCGCCATGTCTGGTTGTTTCTTCGATACTGGATCAGTTTTGCAACCAGGGCCTGAATCAGGGCCGCAATGGCTATCACCTCATCCACCTTGGTGGTACAATCACAGATTCTGAATTCCAGTGTGGGAAACTTCGAATGCGGACGGATATCCCACCATATCTTGGAAGGCTCATCGATACTGCCGCAATCAATGAGGGTATTCACATATTTATCATATTCCAGGGCTGAATCAAACCTTTCAGGTATTCCCGTTCTGGGAAGATCTTCAAACACGATACTGCGGTAAGACTTGAAACCTGTTTTCTCACCCAGCCAGAAAGGAGAAGAAGTTGATAGGGTCAGAATATGGGGCATGAAATAACTCATCTGGTTCATGATATCTATCTGTAGATCCCTGTCTTCGATACCTACATGAATATGCATGCCAAAGATGAGCAGACGTTTGGCCACCAGTTGCATGGAATCGAGAAGCCCGTGGTAGCGTTCCCTATCGGTGACCAGCTGATCCTGCCAGCTTGAGAAAGGATGTGTCCCTGCCGCAACAATCATCCTGTTATTTTTTTCGGCAATCTCCGCAACTATATTCCTCAAACGGCAGATCTCTTCCCGCCCTTCCTGAACATTTTTGCAAACCTTACTCCCCACCTCTATCTGTGACTGGAGGAATTCCGGCTTCACCTGATCTCGAAAAAGGATCGCCCCCTGTTCCAAAAAGTCTGAAACAAATGAGGTCAGTTCGCGGCTTTCCTTGTCCACGATCTGGTATTCTTCCTCGATACCGATGGTAAGATCTTTAAGAAAATCCATGGAAATTCAAATTATGTGAAAATTATAATAGAAAAAAGAAAGAAGGAGGAATTGATAAGGCCTATTTTAAGAGTACCATCTTTTTCGTCCTGGAAAATTTCTGACCGTCCTCTCCCCTTACCGCTAAGCGATAGATATAGACACCAGCGCTGACGGCCACACCTCTCTCATCCCTAGCATCCCACATGATATTATGGAACCCCGCGATCTGATCCGAACCGGGAATGAGGGTGCGGACTTCCTGGCCAAGCAGGTCATAGACAGTCAGTTTCACTTGCCCATTTACAGGCAAGCCGTACTCGATCCGTGTGGTAGGGTTGAAAGGGTTAGGGTAATTCTGATCTAAGACAAATTCAACCGGGACAGGCGTAATATCCATGGTCTTCACACCCTGGCGGTCGATGGTTCCGCCCTCTGCATAGAGTGCATAAGAGACAGTGATGGTGGAGCTGTACCTGCCGAACTCCAGCGGCAGAACAAAATTTCTTTTCCCTTCACCTCCAAGATAAGCAAAATCGATGAGACTTTGCTGAAGGCCTTCTTCAACGTGGCTCAACACGATCATATCTCCAGTTTTTTCTGCCGGAAGTGTGATAATAGCCTCACTGCCGGTCATCTGGAAAGCCAGCTGCCCCGCAATAACATGTTCGGGAATGGTGACGGCCAGCGATTTGTCATTAACCGTAACTTCAAGCTCTTCACCCAGATTAGCCCGCGCAAGGTTCAATAGCTTTGGAGTTTCGTGATACCAGTGCCACATACGGGTATAGGCCATGACGTCCCTCAGATCGTAATCACCATCCAGCTGGGGAACGAAATGAGGCGCTTCCCCAGTGACGGGACCCAACTCATAGGTGTAGTCCTCATTCATCCAACCGCTAGCCAGGGAGGATAGATCAGAGGCATCGATAACAAGATCATGGTTATAATCAGCGATTAACTCTGTGGCAAATGTAAAGAGAGTATCCTCCCCTGTGAGCCCACTTAGATCCGTTAAATTGCTCAGGTTTATGTAGACTGTATCGAGACTTGTCAATGGCGGAGTTAGGATAAATGCAATGCTGTCCTGGTCTTCCGATGTAGAGAAGGTGAGTTCGCTCATATCTGACCAAATGTCAAAATCACCGTAATCGACTGGTTCAGAAAACTTGAAAACGATCTCAGATTCACTGATGAGAGAAAGGAACACTTCTCCTGCCGGAGACGAACTTGCTACGGTGGGAGGACCGGGATAAATGTCTACAGTAAATCCGTTAGATGAGACAAGATCTGATTCGTTACCTACTTCGTCAACGGCCATCACTGAGCAATAGTAGGTAACACCGTGATCTAGATAAAGATTTGAAAGTGTCTCGCTCGTAACATCGCCCACATCTTTTAACTCAAGAACATCCTCCCCTTCCGGTGTCGTCCCCAGGGCTACCATATAGTGATTTATACCGCTCCCCGCATCTTCAAAACCGGTCCAGTTGAAGGTTATGGAACTCTCGGATCCAGAAAAATCGATATCTGCGGATGCACCATCGCTTACACTGCCGGTTTTTGGCGGAGTCTCATCAAACTGAAAACCGTCACTTGTAAGTACATCGCTGAGATTATCTGCCTTATCTTTTGCCTGAACATTGGTGAAGTAGGTTAATCCTTCCTCATAATTCTCAGAAGAAGTTGTGTCAGTTGTGTCCAGACTGACATTCGCCCAAGCAATGACATTTGTAGCACCTTCGCTGGTTCCAGCTGAAAACTCATAGTGCAATATTTGGCCATTGTCTTGACCCTTCCAGCGATGTATAACATTCATACCAGGCCCAACCCAGTCAATATCTTCTTCTGAACCTTCCGCTGTTTCTACAAGTGTGGTGACAACCGGTTTTTCTGTGTCAACCTGAACAATACCTGATGCGGCAAATTGCGAGAGATTCCCCACAAGATCTGATGCTCTCACTTTAAAATAATACTGCCCATTATTTACCAATGTCAGCTCTGAAAAAGTCTTTGTTAGAGCTGTACCGGTATTTGTCCAGTCTACAATATTAGTATTATTCAAGGTATCACGCAGAAGAACCTCATATTCCTTTATCCCACTAGCCGCATCGCTAAAACCACTCCAGGTGGCTGTTATTGAACTGCTGTTACCGGTCCAATAGAAGTGCGTACCAGTATCGGTACCGTGAACAACTATTCCAGCGATGGGTGTTGTTATATCCACTTTTACTCCGTTGCTCGTAACAACAACCGATACATTTTTTACCACATCGTAAGCCCTGACAGAAACATAATAGGTAGTTCCCTCAGTTAGGCTAAGCCCAGTAATGGTAACGGACGTATCCGTACCTGCGTTGGTCCATGCTACTACACTGCCGGTGATATTTGTATTATCAGTATCAACAGCATACTCGTAATAGCTAATTCCGCTCCCTTCATCACTTCCATTCCAATGTGCTGACATCTGGCTCTGTGTACCGATAAAAGATAGATCACCTGCGGAGCCTTCCCTTACGTGACTCACTACAGGCACATAGGTGTCTGAAAGGGGCGTGCTGAGGCTGTTTTCGTACGCACCTATGTCCGGAGGGGAACCTCGGTTGGTACTTGCCAAATCAGTTGTGGGAGCACCGGTAGCAGTGGCCGAACCAATGGCCGGTGAATAGTCGGTTAATTTGTAATCAGAAGCATTTGCGCTCCCTTTAAAAAGTGGATCTGAATCCTTGTTACCTGTTCCTGTATAAGTCCCCTCAACTATGGAATAGGTGATATCCAGATTTCCAAAGGCGCCGCCGGAACTGTTCCCGTAGAAAATACTGTTCTTAGCAATGGGCTTGTACGACTTGGCGTTCTGGATGCCATAACCAGTATTATTCGCTACAGTGCAGTTGATGATTTCTGGATAAGAAGTAGTAGTATAGTTATCGAAATAAAAGACTCCATCGCCGGTGTTGTTGTAAATAAGTGTATTCTTGATAACGGAAGCAGAATTGTAGAATCGGACAGGATAACCTTTTGAATTGGTGATGATGCAGTTTTCTATAGTGGGGCTTGAACTGGTCTCAATATTCAAGGCACTCCCCTGAAGAGCGCCACCGTCCTTTAATGTAAAGCCAATCAGTTTTGCCGTTGACGGTTCTCCACTGTAAAACCAGACAATAGCAAGACCATTGTTAGAAGGTGTAATGATGGTGTTTTCCGCTCCAGTATCGCTCCTGACCACCAGATTTTTTCCACCGAAATTCACATTCTCTTGATAAGTCCCGGCATAGACCACAACCGTATCTGCAGTTGCGCTTGATGCGGCACTAATGGCGGATGAAATGGTTGGATAATCACCGCTCCCATCCTGCTTCACGGTCAGTTTTTTCGGGAGCGCAAGGGTAGTCACATCTTTCTTCGATGCTGTTGTAATGTTGCCGTTGGCATCCTCCGCCGTTACCCAGACATCGTAACTGATTCCCGCCGTAAGGCCAGTAATACTGGCTGTATTCTCAACGCTGGCCGCAATGGTCATTTTTCCGCTTGCGGTAGCGTCAGTTCCGCTGGCATCGTCCCCGGCCTTAATCTTTGTCGTATCAGGGCGTGTTGCTCCATCAGCCAGAACCACATAGTATGCCGTTCCGGCTTCCCCCGCTTTCACTTTGAGAGTGAATGATGTCTGACCTTCATTACTTATGGCTGGATAACCACTGGCAAAAGCCGGCGCAACCACGTCTGTGGAAATGTCTATTCTTGTGGGACTTGACTGAAGCTCTTCATTGTATTCCAAAACCACATAGATAGAATAATCAGTGCTTGCTGTCAAACCTGAGATTGAAAGGGACGCCTCCGTCGCGGCAGAAAGATTTTCATCACTGCCATACGCAACTATACCAACACCCGAATGTTCATGAACTGCTTGAGAGGTGGGTGCGGTCGCAGTGCTTAACAAAATGACA
>DTTI01000021.1 GCA_012964825.1 Candidatus Neomarinimicrobiota bacterium | reverse complement strand
CCGAGTTAGGCCTTGAGGTAAAAACGCCTCTGGTCAAATAGCCTCCTCACGGGGGTTTTTTGTTTGTGGGTATACCACAAGGCTCATATTCCCCTCCTGATTGACTTTACCGCTATCTCTCCCTAGTTTGGCTACAGAGAGGTAGTTTCCCCATTATGCTTCCACATAGGAGTCATTAATGAAACAGCGTTCAATGATCATTGTTAGTATTCTTCTTATCCTTTCATTGTCTTCTTTTGCTTCATCACAGGAACGAATTCATTGGGATGTTTTAGATAGAATACGTGAAGAAGGTTTCGATCGTTCTAAAGTGGACGAATACATTTGGACATTAACTGAACTCCATGGCCCCAGATGGACTGCTTCCCCCAATATGCGCGTTGCTCAGGATTGGGTTAAAACTATAATAGATCAAATGGAATTGGATAATACAGCACTGGAGCCTTGGGGAGGAAAATATGTGAGTTGGGATCTGGAATACGCATCTATTCACATGCTGGAACCAGATTATCAGATGGTGATTGGCTATCCCATGGCCTTGACCCGTGGTACAAATAGAAAAATTACCCGGGAAGCTATGATCGTTAATATCCAACAAAAGTCAGATCTGGATAAATATAAGGGTCAGCTTTATAATAAAATCATATTGGTCTCTCCCCTTCGTGAATTTTCTCCCCGGTTCAAAGCTGATGCTCTGCGTCATGATGAAAACTCGTTAAATGACTATGCGACAGAAGGCGTGGATATCAATATGGCTGAACGTCGTAAACAGGTCTTCATGAAAAAGTCACCAAAGCCTGAAGATATTAACAACGATGAACTGGAAGCATTTTATAAAGATGAAGGTGTAGATGCCGTGCTATACTCGGGTACTGGTGGTGATGGGACCGTTCGGGTAACATCACGGCAAACAAGGAAAAAAGATCTCACCAATGATGCCGTTAAAAATTCATTACCCACGTTGGTCATTGCCGGCGAACATTACAATCGGATCTACCGTCTGTTGGAGAAAAAACATACGGTAAAAATGGAAATCAATGTCCGGGTAAACTTGGGCAATACTGAACTCGAGGGTCGCAACGTGATTGGTGAAATACGTGGCTCAGATTTAGCTGATGAAATCGTTATGATTGGGGCACATCTGGATTCCTATCATACAGGTACCGGTGCTGCAGATAATGCCACCGGCAGTGCGGTGGTCCTAGAAGCTATGCGCATTCTAAAGTCTCTCGGTCTTAAGCCTCGTCGGACAATACGTATGGCTCTTTGGACAGGAGAAGAATGGGGTTTTTTTGGATCCCGTGGATATGTCGCTAAGCATTTTGGAAATCCTGATGAAGGGAAAAAGTCTGCCTACGATAAACTTTCCGTGTATTTTAATATGGATAATGGTACTGGTCAGTTCAGAGGAATACATCTGCAAGGACATACTGCGGCAAGTCCCATATTGGAAGCATGGATGAAACCTTTCCAAGATTTGAAGATGAAAACACTTTCACAATTCAGCAACACAGGTACGGATCATTATACCTTTGTCAAAGCAGGATTGCCCGGATTTCAATTTTTGCAGGACCGTATCGATTATAGAACCCGAACCTGGCATTACAACATGGATGTCTATGATCACATAGTGGTGGATGATTTAAAGATAAATGCCATTGTACTTGCTAGTTTTGCCTATCACGCTGCTATGCGCGACGAAATGATGCCGCGCATCCCCTTCAAAAGATGGAAAGCCAATTTTTCCAAACACCAGCCAGAGCTTTTTAAAGATGGAGGTTCCCTAACCAATGCCTTTGCTGATTACGACAATGATGGCGATCTTGATTTGTTCGTAGGATTTAATGACAAACCAAATCGCTTATATAGAAATAATAATGGGACCTTCGAAAATGTGGCTGATCAAGTTGGCATAGCCGATTCCAATGTCACCCGTACAGCGGCATGGGGCGATTACGATGGTGATGGCCATGTAGACCTTTTCGTCGGTTTCGTTTCCAGGAATGAAAGTAGTAACAAACTTTATCGCAACGAAGGCGATGGCAAGAGTTTCACTGATGTGACTCGCACTTCAGGAGTTAATCTCACTGGCAGCTTCCGTCAAGCAAGCTGGATCGATTATGACAACGATGGTGATTTGGATCTTTTTGTAGGTCTGAGAAATAAACCCAATGTACTGTTGCAAAATACCAGTGGCAAATTCAAGAATATGGCGAAACAGTTAGGTATTGACGATGCACGAAGAACCGTCGGTGCTGTTTGGTTTGACTACGATAAAGACGGAGACCTTGATTGTTATGTCGCAAATATGGATGGAGATGCCAACGGCCTGTTCCGTAATGATGGTTCCAAGTTTGTGGATATTGCTGAAGAAGTAGGTTTGGAAAGTGGAGGAAGGCCTCTTGGATCGGATGATTATGGTAGTGTGCGCCCTTCTCTTGGCGATTATGACAACGATGGGAATTTAGATATTTTTCTGGCCAATTATGGCCCCAACGGGCTCTATCGAAACATAAATGGCAGGAATTTCAACAATGTAGCACCTGAACTTGGCCTTGCGATTGATAATAGTTACGACACCGGTTCCTGGGGTGATTACGATAATAACGGCCGCTTGGATCTTTATGTAAATGGAACGATTACTGGCGGCAATAGCTATGAGGATTATCTATTTCATAACGATGCTAGTGGCTTTACCAATATCACTCCAAAAATCATCAAGGACAATGATGGTGATCATGGCGCCCACTGGGTGGATTTTGATCAAGATGGAGATCTTGACCTTGCCCTAACTGGTGCTTCATCTGATGGCATGCATCACTTGCTTCGCAACGAGATCGCTGAGGAACTTGCCCAGCAATCTCTGCAAGTCGTCGTTCTAGATGGTAATGGGCATTACACTCGGTCCGGTTCTGAGGTGCGTCTTTATAAAGCGGGTACGAAGCAACTCCTAGGTATGAATATTATAGATACGGGCTCCGGCTACAATTCCCAGAATGCTATGCCAGTCCATTTCGGCCTGAGAGGAATCAATTCTGTCGATGTTAAAGTGACCGTTATGACCAATGCTGGTAGAAAAAGCGTCTTGTTGAATAATGTAGATCCAAAAAAATATTCGGGACGCAATTTAATAGTGAAAATTAATGCCGCCGGAGTAAGAGTAAACTAAGCATTTTTAACGACCGTCCCCCCGTCACTTATCAGGTTGAGATTGGGAAAGTGGTTGAGAAAGCTGATTTATTTCAATAGCATCATCTTCCGGGTCTGAGTGAACTCACCAGCCTGTATTTGGTACAGGTAAACACCAGCACTTACGGGTCGGCCCAAATCATCAGTGCCATCCCAAACTTTAGTTTTAAAACCTGCCTCTTCATGGCCCTTAATAAGGGTACGTATTTGCTTACCCAAAATATCATAAACTTGAATGACAGTGTATCTTCCCTCTAGCAAGTCATACTTTATAACAGTTGTG
>DTTI01000020.1 GCA_012964825.1 Candidatus Neomarinimicrobiota bacterium | reverse complement strand
CCCCGCTTCAATGTACGTACCTCCTGACCCATAAGATTGTAGATCACCAGTGAAACCTCCGTTGGATTGGGCAGTGCGAACTCAATGGTCGTAGATGGATTGAACGGATTGGGATAGTTCTGACGAAGCGTGAACTCATCAGGAAGGAGTGACAGAGCATCCGCCATGGCTGAGGCCACAAACTCGGGAGAACCGGCAAAGATCTTGAACCGGTAGGGAAAATCCTCAGAATAGTCGATGATCTCAACTTTTTGCTCCTCAAGAAGATTATACTGATTCCTCGTGGTCATATCAAGCATAACCATGGCATCCTCTGAGGGAAATGCACCGAAAAGATCATGAGAAACCTCAATGGGACCTTTCTCACCCCTGGTGTGCAAGGCCACATCCCAAATACCGTCCTTTACAAAAGATGAACGGATGTCTGAAGTCATGGAATGTTTTTTGAATAATGGATTATCAGGCTCAAGTGTAACCGACACAAACTTGTCCATATAGGGTGGTTCCGGATTGTCAAAATGATCAAGCCCTTCTTCAGCATCAATCTTTCTACCAAGAATGTTACCCGTATCTGAATAATTCGCTCCTTCAGCCTTGAATTGGAGCATCCATTCCCCATCCGATCTTTCTCGGGCAAGGGTCTGGGTATTACTCTCCGAAGAAAAATCCAGCGGCGCCAGCTGGACGGTCTTGACCTCGCTAAGACGGTTGTAAATGAGATAACCGCTCCAGGGCAACATGGTGGACTCCTCAGACCAGCCTTCACTTCCATTACCATAGGTCAAAGGACCATAAAAAGAAGCCCCATCCAGGTTCGGTGTCATGGGAAATGCGTAAGGCGAGCTGATCATATTCCACCCCGGTTCCAGAGTCATATCATAGCCCGTGAGGCTGATGGTCTTTCCCGCACCTGTGGAGAGGACCGCCCTTTCATCAATTGCTTGAATCAGCCAGTACCCCTTTCCAACAGAAAGTTCTTCAGGTTGTTTCCACCCTGAACCTCCTCCACCGGAGTTTTCCGGCTCAAAGATGCGCCACTTTCTGGAATTGGGCTTTCCATCCAGTTCATCGCCCAGTGTATTCACAACATTGGGATCTTCCAGTTCGGCAGGCACAGAGATAAGTCTCCACTTCTTCTTCGGCACGCCATCACCATAAGCACTGTTGGGCAAGGTTGTTTGAAGCGAGCCGTCCCTGAACTTCACCGGCGGTGAGAAGGTATCACTTAAAGCAAAGTTTCCTCTCTGGTCTCTGGCCAACATATAAAAGGCAATACCGTTCATGGTCACATCCGCCGGCCGGGATACAAACTCGAAAGTTTCTTGGTCTTCAGTAATCATAGGATACGCCGTGAATTCAGTCTGCCCCCCTTCAAGAAAATAGAGGACAGCTTCTTCCACTTCTGTTGCATCCTTCAATTCTGTCTCAACACTGATAAACTGCTTCAACAGGGCCTCTTCCGGTGTTATACTGATGATTTCGAAGGAAGGCCCCACTGTGTCCGGCGGAAGGATCGTCGCCACTATGGGAACATCAAAACGCGGCCTGTCCTGATCGTTTGAAAAGATCCGCAAGTTTTCTCTGGCCTCGCCGCTGTCAGGTGAGGAAAAAACAACCGTCACGCTGGTGCTGTCAGAAGGTTTTAGATACATAGGTAGAAGCGATGTATAGGATGGCCCTACGGAAAATTGATCCCCACTGGTGACAAGGGAATCAATTCGAAGATCACTGTTACCCGCATTATAGACTGACAGCTCCCGCTCTTCGTCAAAGAAAACATAAACCATACCGAAATCCACCACTGTATCCACAGCGGCTATTGTAGGCTTGAAAGCTTCACCTTTCAGTTTAATCTTCAACTCACCCCTGCTGGTATCGTTGTGTTTGGCTTTGAACAATGCTTCATAATTAATAGCCGATTCGCCCAGAAATTGAATGTATACCCGAAAAGTATCCCTCGGCGCCACTTTGAACTCTGTGGCACTGGCGATAAACGCTTGTGAATTTATTGTACCATCTGACACCCTGAGTGTGTCAGTGCCAGCATTCACGACATCGAATGTTTTAACATTGTATCCGTCCCGGGCTACTAACCCAAAATCCAACGAATCAACAGGGACAACCATGATAGGCTCCCGGGCGTGGTTGGTCACAATAATATCGTCCGGATTAATGGTAGTATACAGTGAATCATCTGACACCGGCTTTCGAGTAATGATTTTATAAGTCCTGTCGCCGTCCACCACCGAGTCATTCAAACCGGTGACAATCACTTGTTGAAGGGTGCCCCAGTTCGCCGGGGTGAAAATAAGTGTATCAGAAGAGAGTGACCCCTCACTCAGTTTTGTTTTGTCCAGAGCGATGGTGAGATCTGCCACCGGTTCCGATTCCAGTTTCACAGAAAATGAGTCCTTTGCCCCCGCCTCAGTAGTTACGAGTCCTCTGTACGGGGTAACCGTGATACCGGCCTTGTCACTGTCGTCCTTGTTGATCAATAGCACGTCGTCTGGGTCTACGCCTTCGTACCGGCTGTCATCAGAGACCACACCCATAATACCAATAAGATAGGAAACGTCCCCGTCATCGATAAAGTCATCCTGGCCCACAACCTCAATCTCATGGGACTCATTCCACAACTGCTTAGTGAAAGTAACCCCCGATGTAGATACCTTCCCTTCCGACTCATCCTGGCTCATGATGGCAACCACAACATTGGCGGTCGGCTCCTTGCCCAGCGTCAATGAAAAGGTCGACTTTCCGCCCGCCTCGGTGGTAAAAGCTACAGAAGGCGCTGAAACGTTGATCTCAGGCGTCTCTTCAGTATTAAATATTGCGCTGGCAGCCTCAATGGCATTATCCATATCATCCTCAACCTTGGCTTTAATCGCCACATAGACCGCCCGCCCTGTCCTGAAAACAGATCCAGGCTTAATGGTGATCTGTGTCTTGGGAGCATTGATAGTCGCATCGAAAGAAAGATCAACTCCGCTACCGTCTTTATTTTTCAGAGTAATCAGCGTATCCACATTGTCATTGGTCAACGCTGAAGCATCCAGGTAGCGAACAGCCTCATCAAACGTGACGGTGATATCTGTCGTTACACTCACATCGGTATCGCCGTCCGCCGGGTTAAAGGTCACGCTCGGCGGTTTTGCATCTGTGGTGGTGAACTTGGCGTTGGCGGCATTAAGAGCGTTATCCGAAACGTCCTCAACTGTAGAACCTATGGAAACATTGTACATCTGTTCACTTTCCAGATCAGCATTGAGAGTAAGCGTCACCTCAGTATTGTCATCACTCACCACCGCATCAAATCCCTCCTTGTTTCCATCTGCTTCTCTTTCTACAGTGACGAGAGCCACAACATTATCGTTATCAAGATCCGTGCCGTTAATCAGCCGCACAGGTTCACTGAAGGTCAGTTTTATTTGGGTGTCTACAGGCACGTCAACGGTACCATCTGAAGGAGTGAAGGCCACTGTGGGCGGTTCTGAATCAGCTACAATGAACGT
>DTTI01000019.1 GCA_012964825.1 Candidatus Neomarinimicrobiota bacterium | reverse complement strand
CTAACTGAAGGGGTCTATATGGCCCCTTTTTATTTTCTCAGATTAACCCCTCTTACAACGTGTTAGGCATCAACATGATATATAAAGTACGAGCAAAAATAATTGAAGAGAAATTGGGTGAGTTTTATGAAAGACTTACGGATGGAACGATTAACAACCAACTTCCAGATGGTGAAGAAATAGTTTCTTCCATGAAACGAGCGGTATTAACTGAACCAGGTTTTATAGAATGGTTTGAGACGTGTTTTTGTCCTACCCCTTTGCAACATGAACGTGAAACCCAGTATGATTCTTATTTTTCTGAAATTGATACTGAGCTTGTCCACAGCTATGGTAAAATTAATGGAGAATCATTTTGGTGTTATATGGAATCAATTAATAATCGCAAAGAACGATGAATAAATTTTTTCTTTGTCTACATTTTACCAATCTCAACGAGGTAAGTGACGGGGGAGGCGTTCGGGATGAAAGAAGTGCATACATTTTTGGCATTATGTTTTTCTACCTAAATCGTCAACCGCTACTTGGATAATGCAAGGGGAACGATACCTTGATGTAAAACTTGCCGTTAAATATCTTAGCAGAGATAATGACTTGAAAACTCTAATTGACCATTTTGGTGTTATTACGTTGAAACGTAGACGTAATTACTTTAAATCCTTGTTGAGGTCAATTATCCACCAACAATTGAGCAGTAAGGCGGCGGGAACTATTGAGAATCGTTTCCTGGAACTTTATAATGCAAGTCGATATCCTTCTCCAGAAGAAGTCTTGAAAACCCCTGCAGAGGTGATTCAAAATGTTGGAATTTCAAGAATGAAAACTGAGTATATACGAGGTCTTGCAAAAGTAATAGTTGATAGAGATATACGTTTAGATAAGCTTACAGAATTATCGAACGATGAAGTCGGAACTGTGTTGAAACAAGTAAGGGGTATCGGTCAATGGACAGTAGATATGTTTCTTATTTTTTCTTTGAATCGCCCTGATGTCTTTCCCTTAAATGATTTGGGAATTCAAAAGGGATTGATGTTATTTCTCGGTCGGGCTAAATATCTGGATCGCGAGTCTATGCTTTCTTATTCCGAAAAATGGAAACCCTATAGAACACTTGTATCTCTCTATCTCTGGAAAATTGTAGATGAAGGAATAGATATTTCTTCTCAAAAAAAGCCTTGAATATGTGAGCTGACGCCAGCCTAAAAACTCTTCAGGCTCATTTGAAAAGCGGCAAACACCACTGAGACGATAACGATCACACGGTACGGCTTTTCGGGGATTTTTTTTACGATCCAGACCCCCGCAAAGGCACCAAGGACAATGGCAGGAATAAGGACCAGATCAAACAAGAAAGTTTTTACATCGATAGTCTCCCAGATGAATATGTGAAAAGGTAGTTTGAACAGATTCACAAACAGGAAAAACCAGGCGCCAGTGCCGATGAAACTGTTTTTCTCTAAACCCATAGCAAGAAAGTAGATAGACATGATAGGTCCGGCCGAATTGCCGATCATTGTTGAAATGCCTGCCACAGAACCAGTGATTAATGAGAGTAGAAAGCTGGGTTTGACTTTTAGATTATTGTTTAGGTTTGCCCCCATGACCAATGCACCGAGGATCAGTATTCCCGCCAACAGAACCGTGAACTGAGCATCACTGATTCTGTCTCCAATGAGAATCCCCAGTAATATACCAAAGATCGTACTGGGCGAAAGTTTCAGGATCAGCTTTATATCGGCATGCTTGTGATAAAACCAGACACCAAAAAAATCAGCGAATATCAGAAGAATAAGGACAATACCTGTTGAAGGCTTAGCCCCGAAAATGCCCGCCATGATCGGTACCGTCAGCATACCGAAACCGCCCAAACCTGTTTTTGCCATGCCAATAGCCACAGCGCTAAGAAAGATCAGTGATAATTCTGGCAGTTGCAGTGAATAGCTATGAATGATATCGAACATGAATCAGAAGTTTCCGAAATTAGTTTTCCTTTTTGGGGGACACAAGAGTAGTATCCTCCTCAGTATAGCAAGGTCCTTTTAAGCCGTTGGCCATAGGTTCGAATCCTATCGGGCACACACCAGATTAACCCCTCTTAATGAGGGGTTTTTTCTTTATATACTGTCGAGAGTTGACTTTCCCGTAATCTCTCCGTACGTTAACAAAACAAGGTCAAATGAATTCTTAGAATATCGAAATGTGGAAACGCTTTCAGATCAGCTTTCTCAACCTGGTAATTGACGGGGGACGGTCGGGATGAAGAGAGGGAGACATTGTCGGGTCTTTTTTGTTTGTAATAGAGACACCCACATTGATGGGTAATTCTATGTAATTTTCTGTATGAAAGGGTTTTGGTGATGAAAATAATTATCGTCGGTGCCACCGGTGCCGTTGGTAAAACTGCTGTAGACGCCCTGTCGGCTCGGCATGAAGTCATCCGAGTTGGCAGAACCAGTGGTGATGTGCAAATGGATATCGAAGACATCGACAGCATCCGCGCAATGTATCAGCAGGTTGGCAATGTTGATGCCGTGGTGAGCGCTATCGGTCAGGTTCATTTTGGTGCGGTTCATGAAATGACCAGTGAACAGTTCATGAAGGGCATTAATCAAAAGGTTCTACCACAGGTCAACCTGGTGTTGGAGGGTTTCGATTACGTGAATGATGGTGGATCCTTCACCGTGACTAGCGGTGTGTTGAACCGTGATCCGATCCGGGGTGGTTCGTGTGCCGCCGCCGCCAATGGTGCACTGGATGGTTTTGTGAGAGGGGCTGCGGTTGATATGCCTCGCGGCATTCGCATCAACGCTGTTAGTCCCGAAGTACTGGAAGTGTGTCGAGCAAAATACGATGGTTTCTTTCATGGCCATGAGCATGTATCGAACGAAGCGGTGGGTCTGGCCTACAGCAAGGCGGTAGAAGGCTGCCTGAGTGGACAGATATTTATTGTGGAGTAGTCCTCTTTGATCAAGAAAGTGAACCAATTCCCAAACGTGAGTCTCAGATGAAGCGAGTTGGGTTGGCCCTAGTCGGATTGGGTAACGTAGGACGCCGTTTCCTCAGGCTTCTCATTGAGCACGACGACACGCTTAGAGAGAAGTATGGCCTTGCCTTCAGCGTCCATTGTGTCGTTGACAGCAGCGGTGTCGCGGTCAGTGATGATGGGTTCGATCTTGCCCGCTTGCTAGAACACAAAGTGTGTGGATTGAAGCTTCGTGAGTTACGCGAGTTTGACGAAGGTCTGACCCTGGCGGTAGCGCTCGACAGCGTCCAATGCGAGATTCTCCTGGAAGCGTCACCGGTTGACCTCAACACGGGGAATCCAGGCCTCTCGAATTGTAGGACAGGTCTGGAGCACGGGCTGCACCTCGTATTGGCCAACAAGGCCCCATTGGCGCTTGCTCAAGCGGAGCTTGATCGTCTCGCGGCGGACGCCGACGTGGGTATCCTCTACAGCGCAACGTTTTGTGGCGGGCTTCCTGTGCTCAACATTGTCAGGCGTGATATGGTTTGCGGCAAAATTTTGGGCTTCCGAGGTATCTTCAACGCCACGACGAATTTCATTCTGGAAGAAATGCTCAAGGGGCGCGGCTATGCAGACGCGCTCCGCGAAACTCAAGAACGAGGGATTGCGGAAGCTGATCC